>JAJFJI010000357.1 GCA_021774205.1 Nitrosomonas sp. | reverse complement strand
GCGGATACCGCCATCCGCGATCATCGGAATACCAGTGCCTTTTAGTGCCTCTGATACATTATGGATGGCGGTGATTTGTGGCACGCCGACACCCGCGACAATTCGTGTGGTGCAGATTGAGCCAGGGCCAATGCCGACTTTCACGGCATCCGCGCCGCTATCAACCATAGCCTTGGCAGCGGAAGCGGTGGCGACATTGCCGCCAATGACTTGAATATGCGTGAAATGTTTTTTTACCCACGCGATCCTATCAAGAACGCCTTGTGAGTGTCCGTGCGCGGTGTCGACGACAATTACATCGGCACCCGCTTTAACGAGTGCTTCTGTCCGCTCATCGCTGCCTTCCCCGACACCGATGGCAGCACCAACGCGCAAGCGACCCTGATCGTCCTTGCTAGCATGGGGATGTTCTGATATCCGGGTAATATCCTTAACGGTAATCAGGCCGCGCAGTTCAAAATCATCATTTACTACTAATACTCTTTCTAGCCGGTGTTTGCGCAGTAAAGCCATGGCTTCTTCACGGGTAGCACCTTCTTTGACCGTAATGAGTCGTTTTTTTGGGGTCATGATGCTTTTGATCGGTTGTTCCAGATTTGTTTCGAAACGTAGATCCCGGTTGGTGACTATCCCTACTACTTTGCTGCCTTGTACCACCGGCAAGCCAGAGATTTTATGCTGATGGATTAAATCCAGTACTGCCTGCACTGTCATCGTCTGGGGAATTGTAATGGGATCTTTAACCACGCCACTTTCAAAACGTTTGACCTTTGCAACCTGCGCTGCCTGGGATTCTATCGACATGTTTTTATGAAGAATGCCGATACCACCTTCTTGTGCAATGGTAATAGCTAGACGCGCCTCCGTCACTGTATCCATGGCGGCAGATATGATTGGAATATTGAGTGAAATAGTGCGGGTGAGTTGTGTGCTTAAGCTTGCATCGCGTGGTAAAACCGTTGAATGGGCGGGAACCAGCAAAACATCGTCAAAAGTTAACGCTTTTTGAATCAATTGCATATTTTTATGACCGCTTTTCAAAGCGATATTATAACGAAACCAAGCAATTCATGCTTCAAGAAAGATAAATTACCGTATTATTTTCGCAAACTAATTTAGCGAGTAACTAATTTTGCAGCTTGTTTCGAAGGATAAGGCGCCTCATATTTTAGAAATAGCGCCAAAATGCCCTCCTTTTTATCAATTTAAAAGCAGAGGTCAGCCCATACAATTTTCAAGTTATCTATAGCTCATTGAATTTGTCTATAAAAGTTGCCTTCTAACCCCATTTGGGCATATATTTGCCGGGAGATAAAATGCGTTATTTCTTATTATTCGCGCTGCTTTTAGTTTTTGTTTTTGACGCGCATGCTCAAGTCTATAAATGGGTTGATCAAAATGGCAACGTTCAGTATACCGACCAGCCACCACCATCTGGCGCTGCTCGGGATGAAAAAGAACTAAATATTAAATCGCCACCACCGCCGCCTTCTGTTGATAACCAGGCAAATGTGTCCGAGACGCTAGATGAAAAAATGCAGGCGTTTCAGAAACGCCGTGTTTCAGAACAAGAAGCCGAGGTGAAACAACAAGCACAAGCTGTAGAAATGAACAAACGATGTGTCAGTGCACAGGGCCAGTTAAAAATATTTCGAGAATCTCCACGGTTAACGTTTCCGGATGGGCAGGGTGGTATCGTATATGCTGACGATGAAATGCGACAGAAAAAAATCGCAGAAGCGCAAAAAAATATTGCGGCTTATTGTCAGTAAGTACCTGGTCTAAATATGCTGATTACTTCCATTCGTATTCAGAGGAAACGTTTTTTCGCTTTTCCGTTACTATTTATCAGTATCATTTCATTTTTAAACTAAAATAATGCCACATTCTGGCATTAAAATTGTTTCAACTTAATAACGATACGAGTGCCATTTGTTTTATTTTGGTCGATTGACAAATCACCGCCGTATACCTGGATAATATCGCGGACAATCGCCAACCCAATGCCATGCCCCGGTATTGATTGATCAGCGCGTACGCCACGTTTAAGGATTTTTTCTACTTCATGATACTTGATCCCTGGACCATCATCTTCAACACAAATAATTACTTTGTTTTTCATATGTTTGGCTGAAAGTGTTACTGAATCGTGACACCATTTAAATGCATTATCGATAAGATTGCCGAGCAGTTCCATGAGATCACCTTCATCGATGCGGAGATTAATTTCGTCTTCGACATCAATATTTATTTTGATTTGTTTGTTGTGGTAGGCTTTTGTAACGGCATTGATAATTTTTTCGGCGATAGGGCGTAATGCTAACAGGCGCATTCCAGGAGCGCTGCCGGCTGTCGCTGCACGCCGTAATTGATATTGAACAATGTTATCCATACGGTCAATTTGTTCATTGAGGGTAGTGATTTGCATGCCTTCACTTGAACTGGCTGCACCACGTAGAATTGCAAGCGGTGTTTTTAGGCTGTGGGCCAGATCAGCGAGCCCATTGCGGTAGCGTTTTTGTTGTTTGTGTTCGTGATTGATTAATGAATTAATACTGTCAGTTAATAGCTTTAATTCACGTGGATACTCACCTCTTAAATTTTCCTGCTGGCCAAACTCTATTGCCGCAAGTTCGGTTGAAACCTGCCGCATAGGCCGTAGACCCCAGCGTAATACCAGCATTTGTGTGATCAGCAGCAGTAGCGCCATGACGCTTAACCATCCCCATAAATCCTCACGATAGCGTTCTACCTGCGCATCAAATAATGTTGTATCAGTAACAACATTAAAAGTGAGTGGATAAGCGCCTGATCTTGTTACCCATGTGACGTTATAACTATAAATAAAGTGAGGCGCGTCACCAATGATTACCTGTTTGAACCTTTTTTCGCCTCTTTTTAGTGGTGATATTGTTGTTATTTTTTTATTTAACGCAGAGGTGGATTTCCAAGCAGCTGCTTTGGTTTGATCAATAATCCATGCATAGGTTTTGGAATCAGGTTGACTTAATTTTGTGTCAATTAAATCGGATGGCATTGATAATTTACCTCGATTGTCAATCTCCGCGTCACCCATTAACAAAAGAATTCGTGCATACATCCGATCTTGAACACCCAGAAGCGCACTGTCATGAAAGGCTCGATCCAGCGTAACAGCAATTCCCGCGATAAAAATAACAAGCACCAGCGTAGCACTTAGTAAGATACGCTGATTTAACGATTTCATTCCGATGGTGTGTTTGTTTGACTGGATAAAGTGAAGCGATAACCCCGGCCCCTGAGCGTCTCGATAGGACTCAATATCCCGCTTGGATCAAGTTTGCGACGTAACCGTCCTACCATTACTTCTAGTACATTACTGTCACGATCATCATCGTGAGGATAAAGGTAATCCGTTAATATTTGTCTTGAGAGAACTTCTCCATGATGGCGCGCCAGAAGCTCAAGTAAACGGTATTCGAATGCAGTTAAGTCGATCTTTTTCTTGTCGACACATACAGTCTGAGAGTTTGTGTCCAGGGTGATTGGTCCAAATTGTAGCAGTGTACTTGGCGCACCGGATGCGCGACGTAACAAGGCTTTGATTCTTGCTTTTAGCTCTTCCATTTGGAAAGGCTTGGCAAGATAGTCATCAGCCCCTGTTTCCAGGCCTTTGACCTTATCTTGCCAGCTGTCTCTTGCAGTTAATATCAGTATGGGTAAAAGATTATTTTTATCGCGCAGTGCTTTGATCACTTCTAAGCCAGAAATACCGGGTAATCCGATATCAATAATAGCGGCATCTAATGGATATTCGCTGGCAATAAATAGCCCATCTTCTCCGTTACTACAGGCATCTACCATATACCCATCACCTTGCAGCTGTTGACAAATTTGAGTCTGTAGTTTAGTTTCATCTTCGATAAGCAGAATGCGCATTTTTTGTAAAAATATTTAATTGCTACAGCGAAAATAAGCTAATTTCTGAATTAATGAGAAGACTTAATTGTTCCATTAATGGCATCTACCACGACAATATGCACGGTGCTCTGGTTACTCAGTATTTTGATTCGATAAATGTTATTAATACGTCTAATTGCTAATACCCGTCCGTTAATTTGTGTTTGTGCAATAGCGACCGCTGCTTGCTCGGAAATGCCGTCTTGTTGATTGTTTGTCAGATAGTAGGGTGATGATGAATAGTGCCTTGATTCGGCCAAAGCATAAGATGAAAAAAAAGCCAGTAAGACTGAAATAGCAAGAATAAATTGATAAAAATATTTCATCCAAGGCCGTTGGCGCACTGGATGTGAAAAAATTAATGGGTGAAGCGCTAAGACATTATGTATTTTGTCTTTGCACTTCACCAATCGCTTATTAGTAGCGTAACATAAAGTGTGCATTTCCTGTATTGATGCCAAGAGAAACATTAGGCGGGTAACCATAAGCTGGGTTTGGATAATAATTGGGGCCATAACTGTAACTTTTAATATATCTTGGTTGTGGGTAATATTGGGGCCGATAGTGATGTTTGCGCGCATGTTTGTGCCGATAGTGGCGCTTGTAATGATGCCTGTCGTAATGATGTGAATAATTATATTTGTGGCCATACCCATGGTGATTTATTCCAGCCATCACGATCGTTGGAATGGCAATCATAAAACCCAACAAAATTACAATCACTAGGGCTAGTTTTGTCTTGATTTTCATTTGAAGCCTCCATTGTGTTTGATTAATTAGCGTAGTTATTGATTGCTTGCACAATACACAACAAAGGCTGAATATAAACTGAACAAAATGAAAAAAAGAGACAAATTTTTGGGATCAGATATTTATCAATGACGTTGTTTAAGTACTATATGTTCTCATCATTAATAAAGGTCATGCGATCTTCTTCTGTCGCACTTTCATTGCATTCTCCTCTTATTTGTGATCGCCCCCTAACAAAATATTTATTAATTTCTGTGTAGCTTTCTCGACAATAGCCTGTTTCACTCAGTTTTGTTTTGAGCTTTTCATAAACAATGTCCTGAAAGCGATTCGTCGTAGCCTCACGATCAGATTTGGCTCCATTCTTCATGCCACCGCCACGCATGCCACCACCTCCCCTGCCACCACCTCCCATGCCACCACCACGCATTCCACCACCACCTCCCATGCCGCCACGCATACCACCACTCCTATCCTCTGGCATGGCCATTGTCACTGTATAGGTAAACAGTTTTAGCCCATTATTCTCAATCTTAGTTGCAAATTCTTCTTTTATTTCAGGTGGTTTTTTCTCATTACTTGCACACGCAACTAAAGATAATGAAACAAAGAACACCAAAATATAACTTATCCGACTCATCGTTAATTCTTCCTTTAAATTAGCATCAGCTGAACACGTGCATATTTTGTTTGTCAATCTAAATTAGGTTCTTCATGCATTTATGTCAAAGTTACCGGTATCTTTAACAGCATTAGAAGATTTTCAAAATATAAAACGATTCATTCAGGCCGATTACCCTGGAATAAGCTCCCGGGAATTATTCCGTTAAAGTTTAGCGAGAGTGCTTGTAAAATTGTGTAGAGTTTGTGTAAAAATATGTAAAAACAGACGCTGGAATTATTCTTTATGGCAAGATGTACTGTGGCAAAACATCCATCATTCGTTCATTCAATAGGAG
>JAJFJI010000356.1 GCA_021774205.1 Nitrosomonas sp. | reverse complement strand
AGCAGGAATCGAACCTGCAACCTACGCCTTAGGAGGGCGTCGCGCTATCCAGTTGTGCCATGGGGACATCTGATTGGAATTGTATCAGTTGCACCTTTTAAATTGAATGTATTTGAAATGATCATTTTTTACCTTGAACTGCCGAATTTTAGTGGCAATTAAATAGTTACTTTGATTTTAAGAAGACAGGGTGCGCTTGATGAGCAAACGGGTACGGCTAATACTGATTTATAATAATAAAAAACTGCCGCTTACTGTCGTTATTCTTGGTCTAGGAGGCTGTCCGAGAATAGTGGTTGTAGCGAGGGGAAGTCATTTTGAGGTAGATTTTTTGATCATTTGAGGCGAATAGTGATTCTATTTAACGAAAATGATCGTAAAATATGGCCAAAATAGCTTTTCCGCAGTAGATCACGCTATTTTCGGACAGCCTCCTAGTTAGCTTCTTTAATGATTTTACCCCCGATATTGTCATTCCACGCATTCCAATTCTGTTTGCAACGATTCTGGCGGCTGGGCCGGTTGCCTTGGGTCTTATCGAAGGTGTAGCCGATGCTTTCGCCTGTTTTCTAAAATTGTGGTCGGCCGTGCCGGGCTTTATTGCGGCACGACTGCTCGGGTTTGGTATCAAAGAAGAAAAAGCGCTAGTAAAACATGCTGTTGTGATCCTTCCGCCGCTGTCCGGGTCAGCCCTTTCTTTACCGATGCGGCGTTATCTTCTAGTATTAATGCCATTCACTCTTACTTGGACTTCGGAAACTTTTATTTTATTACTCAGTAAAGTGACGGGCAATATTGGACTATGTCATGAGAATGAGTGAAGGTGCTGAACGTGCATTGATTAGTGATTATGCTCATGCAAATGAGCGCGGGATAGCTTTTGGCTGGTATCATCTGGCCAATGGAATTGCGACAATCCGAGCAGGATTGCTCTTTGGGACGATCGGGCACTTTTATAGTGCGGCTGATGGCGTTTATGTTTGTTGGCGTGCTGGCCATTTTTGCGGCGCTACTTTTACGTGCATGGGCCTGGCCTGTGAGACAAGTTATGAAGAATAATGGAGAATCAGTATGATGTGGCTAATCATCGTGGCCTTTGCAGTAGCAATCCTGGTGTTGTTTTGGCACTATCTGGCACGAGCGAGTTTACCCAAATTGGGCCAAACCGCGCCAGATTTTAGACTGCCTGATCAACATGGTAAAATACATTCACTAAAAGATTTTTCTGGCAAATGGTTAGCCTTATATTTTTATCCTAAAGACGATACTCCAGGCTGCACCAAACAGGCATGTGGGTTTCGTGACGATCTTCAAAAACTCACGGAATTGGGTGTTTCAGTGATTGGTGTAAGTGTGGACAATACCCGTAGTCATGCGGATTTTGCTCAAAAATATCATTTGCAATTTCCACTTTTGGCGGATAGTAAGGCTGAAATGGCGACGCGTTATCATTCGTTGATTAATCTGGGTATTATCAAATTTGCCAGACGTAATACCTTTCTGATCAATCCACAAGGCAAAATTGCTAAAGTCTATTTTTCAGCCAGCGCCACTCATAACTCAGCTGAAGTTGTTGCAGATTTAAAAAACGCCAGGCGATGAATTTTTTTGCTAGTTGATTCAGGTTAAATTGGTATCAATCAAAAACTGAACTTCTGATCTCTCGCAGAATATTATAAACTGTTACCGTAAAGGAGAGAAAATGGCAAATTTCACAGATGATCAGTTGGCGCAACTAAAAACAGCGATGCAAAAGCGTTATCTGGAGTTGCAGGAAGGAATCCGTCGGGAACTGGAACATGCCAATAGCGGACGCAGCATTGATCTGGGAGAAAGCCTGTCTAACATACCGGACGATATTGATACGGCCCTTGTTGACCGGCAGATCATTGAAATGCGAGAATTGGAGATGTCGCTAAAGTATCTGATGGAACTAGAGGTTGGCGACTGCATCGATTGTGGAAACGAAATCGGGTTTGACCGGTTATTGGCATACCCTTCTGCACAGCGCTGTATCGAGTGTCAGCAGCGATACGAAAAAGCTTATCCGCACGAATCGCCGCCTACTTTGTGAATATAGCTTAAGCGTATTATTGTTTAGTAAATGCCTTGAGTAATACAAGGACAGCGCCACTCCCACCATCTTCTGGTCTGGCCTGGCAGAAAGCCAGTACGTCATTACGTTGCACTAACCAGTTTCCGATGCTGATTTTTAATACCGGTTCACGGTTTTTTGAGCCTAGTCCCCTGCCGTGTATGACGCGCACACAACGAAAATTGTTTTTGCTGCTGGCATCGAGGAATGCCGTCAGCTCCGAACGTGCTTCATCACGGGTAAATCCATGTAAATCCAGGTGTGCCTGTATTCTCCAATAACCACGACGTAGCCGCCGTAATGTTTGGCGCGATAAACCTGGCCGCAGGAAGGACCATTCATCACCGGCCGCTATATCCAGTGAAATATGGTCAGAAAGGGGGTCTTCAGGCGCTGATTGTTCATCTTGCTGGATATGATGAGGAACAGGGGGTGTGTATTTACGTGCATGAACGACTTTATCAGATAGGGTCAGTGGCTTTACATCCTGCATTGAATCACGAAACAGCGACATTTCGTCATCTTCTTTAGTGGCAACAGTTTCAGGTTTTTTATCGCGCCTTTTCACAACAAAAATTCGCTAATTATTCCGGGCAGTTAGATTATCAAGATATTTTTCGGCATCCAGCGCAGCCATACACCCGGTGCCCGCACTGGTAACCGCCTGGCGGTATATATGATCTTGTACATCACCGGCGGCAAATACACCGGGGATGCTGGTTGCGGTTGCGTTGCCTTGATTGCCACAGTGGGTAATGATGTAACCGTTCACCATCTCCAGTTGTTTCTCAAACAAGTCAGTGTTTGGTTTATGGCCAATCGCGATGAATACGCCATGTAGATCAAGTGTTTTGCTTGTGCTGTCTTGCGTATGCTTGATGCGCATGCCGGTGACGCCGGAATCATCACCTAATACTTCATCCAGCACATAATTTAACTTCAACGTGATATTGCCATTGTTGACTTTATCCATCAGTTTGTCGATTAAAATCTTTTCAGAACGGAATTTGTCGCGCCGGTGTACAACGGTAACATTGCTTGCAATATTTGAAAGATATAACGCTTCTTCCACAGCGGTGTTACCGCCACCAATCACGGCCACATCCTGACTCTTGTAAAAAAAACCATCACAAGTGGCGCACGCCGATACGCCTTTTCCCATGAACGCTTCTTCGGATGGCAGGCCCAGATATTGGGCGGATGCACCTGTCGCAATAATTAACGCATCACAGGTATAGGTTCCCTGATCCCCTGTCAGGGTAAACGGTTTATCCTGAAGTTTTGCGGTATGAATGTGATCAAAAATAATTTCAGTGTTAAAACGCTCTGCGTGCTGCTGGAAACGTGTCATCAATTCAGGGCCTTGGACACCCATTACATCTGCTGGCCAATTGTCCACATCGGTCGTGGTCATTAGCTGGCCACCCTGTTCAAGTCCGGTAATAACAACAGGGTTTAAGTTGGCGCGCGCGGCATAGACTGCGGCAGTATACCCGGCGGGGCCGGAACCAAGGATAAGGAGTGGGCAATGTCTGGTTGTCATTGTTCAAATAAAAAATTAATAAAATAGTCAGAAATTGTGCTTTTATGTCAGCACAATATTGTATTGGTAAATTGCAATCTTTCCTTCTTGACCAATGGGTTTGGCGATCATCAATGGTCGTTCCGATGTTTTCTTGTTGCGCAGCAATAAATCCGTCTCGTTGAGTTTTTCTTCGGGAAAGTACATTTGCGTGATCAGCGGATCATGGCCGCGTCTGGAAATTTTGAAATGAATATGCGGTGGCCGGACCCAGGTTTCCGATGCGGGATATGCGCCTGGTTTTACCGTCTTGAAACGAAATTTTCCGTCCTTCCCGCTGTTAATAATTGCCCAGCCTTGGAAATTGGGATCTAGTGATTGCGGGTTTGGATCACGCGGGTGACGATAACGCCCTCTGGCATTTGCCTGCCAGAGATCAATGGTTGCATTTTCAACCGGATTGCCAGAAATATCCGTTATTCGACCTTTGATAATAATATGTGTGCCATCCGCTACAGCTTGACGGCCGTCGATTTTTGTTAAATCAAAATCCTTATCTTGCTGATTCACGACGGGATAAAACGGTCCTTCTACCTCGGCAGGCGTTGGAATAATGCCGAGTGCTTTACTAAGACTGCTAGTGGCACCAAGCGTACCAGCAATGCCGCTCAATATGCCAATTTTAATAAGGTTTCTTTTGGATTTGTCTTTCATGAAAACAATATTCTTTTCAAATTAGTCAAATTTTTTATGCTATTTTTTCTACAACCCAATCAGCTACGCTTTCCAGCGCAGTAGGCAAATTGTCGGGTTGTGTACCGCCGGCCTGCGCCATATCAGCACGTCCGCCACCCTTGCCACCAATCTGTCTGGCAACAAAGTTAACCAATTCGCCTGCCTTTACTTTTTCGGTTAAATCGGGTGTGACACCGGCAATCAGGGTAACTTTTCCAGCTTCGGTTGAAGCCAGCACCACAATACAGGATTTTAATTTATTTTTGAATTTGTCCAGGGCTTCCCGTAGTGCTTTGGCATTGGCGCCTTCCAGGCAGACAGCCAATACCTTGATTCCTTGGACGACACGCACTTGTTCGGCCAGCTCATCACTTTGTGAGCTGGCCAGTTTTGATTTCAGACGTGTCAGCTCTTTTTCCATGTGCCGGACATTATCAATTATCTGAGTGAGTTTTTGCGTGACTTCTTGAGGGGAAGCTTTTAATACGCTGGCAATATCCAGTAATTGCGCGTCACGCTGTTGCGCATATTCCACGGCGGCTTTGCCGGTAATTGCTTCTACGCGTCGAATACCCGCAGCGACACCCGATTCGGATATGATTTTGAAAAAACCAATATCGCCACTATGCGCGACATGGGTGCCGCCACATAATTCAACGGAAAATTCACCCATACCAATCACCCGCACTTCATCGGCATATTTCTCGCCAAATAAAGCCATGGCACCATGCTTGATGGCATCATCATATTTCATCAGTTGCGTTTCCACCGGCTGATTATGACGAATTTGTTTGTTGACCAGATTCTCAATTTGCCGCAACTCGTCCGCGGTGACGGGGGAATGATGAGAAAAATCAAAACGTGTGCGATTGGCGTCAACCAGTGAACCTTTTTGTGTCACATGCTGACCCAGCACTTGGCGTAATGCGGCATGCAGTAGATGTGTCGCGGAATGGTTGTTGGCTGTGCTAGCCCGGGTCAATGGATTTACTTCTGCTAAAATTTTGTCGCCAATGACCAAACGGCCGCTGCGCAAAATTCCATGGTGACCAAATACATTTGCCTGAATTCTTTGCGTATCCGATACTGAGAGCGTCCCGTTGCCTGCGAGCAGCTCGCCACAATCGCCGACTTGCCCGCCTGATTCAGCATAGAATGGCGTCTGGTCAAGCACGATAACCGCTTTATCACCGGCTTCAATAAAATCTACGTTGCTACCCTGCTTGTAAATAGCCAGAATTTGTCCTTCGTGCTTTAGTGCGGTATAACCATGAAATTTTGTTTGCTGCCCACTGTATGTGATGTTTTCTTCCATGGTGAATTTATTTGCCGAACGGGCTTGTTCGCGTTGATGCGCCATGGATTTCTCAAAGCCGTCATAATCGACGGTAATGCCGCGCTCCCGTGCAATGTCGGCAGTGAGGTCGAGCGGAAAGCCAAAAGTGTCGTACAGCCGGAATGCGGTTTCACCGTCTAGTGTCTGGATTTTTTGTTGCAGGGCTGTTTCCAGTACATGCATTCCGTTTTCTAGCGTTTCGGCAAAACGCTCCTCTTCCTGTTTTAATACTGCGGTTACATGCAGCTTGGCTGCAATCAGTTCCGGGTAAGCCTCCCCCATTGTGTTCGCCAAATCTTCCACCAGCTGATAGAAGAAAGGCTGTTTCTGTCCCAGCCGGTAACCATGACGAATGGCACGGCGAATAATACGGCGCAACACATAACCGCGTCCCTCGTTGCCCGGAATGACGCCGTCTGTAACAAGAAAAGCACAAGCGCGAATATGGTCGGCAATGACCTTAAGCGAATTATTTGATAAATCCTGGATATCGGTGATTCGTGCTGCCGCCTTGATTAAATCCTGGAACAAGTCTATTTCATAATTGCTGTGAACCACCTGCATAACGGCGGCAATGCGTTCCAGTCCCATGCCAGTATCCACCGATGGTTTGGGCAAAGGATGCAACGTGCCTTCATTGTCGCGGTTAAATTGCATAAACACCAGATTCCAGATTTCAATGTAGCGGTCTCCGTCAGCTTGTGCAGAACCCGGCGGACCACCTTCAATTGTCGAACCATGATCATAAAAAATTTCTGAACAAGGGCCGCAAGGGCCCGTATCGCCCATTTGCCAAAAATTATCCGCAGTCGCAATCCGCACTAGACGGTCGGTATTAATGCCGATTTCATTCAGCCAGATATCAGCCGCCTCATCATCCTCAGCATAAACGGTGATCCATAGTTTATCCTGTGGAATTTTCAGGATGTCGGTAAGAAATTCCCATGAAAATTGAATAGCGTTACGTTTAAAATAGTCACCAAAACTAAAATTCCCTAGCATTTCAAAAAATGTATGATGCCGAGCAGTGTAGCCAACATTCTCCAAATCATTATGCTTGCCGCCGGCACGCACGCAACGTTGTGATGTTGCGGCACGCACATAGTTACGCTGATCCTGGCCCAGAAACACATCTTTAAACTGAACCATGCCCGCATTGGTAAACAACAAAGTGGGGTCATTGGCCGGAACAAGCGGACTGGATGCAACGATGGCATGTCCATGCGACTCAAAAAATTCCAGAAATTTCTGTCTTATTTCGTTACTTTTCATGTTTGATCAATCATTACATTTTGCTTAGGCAGACTCTCAAATACCAATCAGTGCTGGATATCGTTTCAGCTCTGTTACCATCATTCCCAGCGATTCTCCCCTAATAATTGCAAAGCTTTCAACTTTAGCTTTAATAATGATTTCTTCACCCGATTTTGGCAATTCCGCTTCAGTTAGAATGGTAATTTCGCCGCTATCGTCTTTCAGTACATAAGATTTTAGATACAGCAATGGAATCCGCGTAATATCACTTGCAACACCTTTGAGCTTGACTTTCTTACCATCAAAATCCGCGGGCGAAGCGATGATGTCGTTAATGGGTGTGATTTCGCTCGCGCTGACTTGATGGCCTGTCAGTACAAGTGTCCCTGATAATACGATCATGGTCAGAAATTTTTTCATTGCTTTTCCTCGGGAAGATCCATTCTGGTTGATTTTTTTCATTCCTGATCGGCATGCGAGAAAATTTGATGGATAATCGTCATTGAGAAACCGCGACTCATCAGAAATCGTGTTTGTTTGCTGCGTTCCTTGATGCTTGCGGGTAAGACTTTAAATTTTTTCCGCCATACATCATAAGCTGTAGCTAGTTCAGTTTCTTTCAGATCTGGTAATGCGTCATTTATTAAATGTTCGTCAATCCCTTTTTGTTTGAGTTCGTGCACAATGCGCTGGCTGCCGAATTTATGCCTGCGCATTTGTATCACTTGTTCAACCACGCGCCGGGCCGATAAAAAGCCACGTTGCTCCAGATTGTCCAATAACACTGATACTTCCGCCGGAGCGGTCGCTGGGGAACTGGAAGAAAGTTTTTTTTTCAGTTCTGCACGGGAATATTCCCGCCGTGCCAGATATCGCAGTGCGCGCGCTTCCAGAGAAGATACGGTGGTCACGGCATTTTTTTCACTTTAGCAGCTTCGGTATTTTTTGCCTGATCAATAACTCCGACAGCATTTCTTATTTTCTGTTCAATTTCCTGCGCCATATCTGAATGTGCTCTGAGATATTCGCGGACATTATCTTTTCCCTGGCCAATTTTTTCACCATTATAAGCATACCAGGCGCCGGCCTTATCAATCAGTTTGTGTAATACACCCAATTCTATAATTTCACTTTCTCGGGAAATCCCTTCACCATAGAGAATATCAAATTCGGCCTGCTTGAATGGCGGCGCAACCTTATTCTTAACCACTTTAACCCGGGTTTCATTGCCAATCACCTCGTCGCCTTTCTTGATAGCGCCGGTACGACGAATATCCAGGCGCACGGAGGCATAAAATTTCAATGCATTGCCACCGGTTGTTGTTTCGGGATTGCCAAACATGACGCCAATTTTCATCCGTATCTGGTTAATGAAGATCACCATGGTATTGCTGCGTTTGATATTGGCCGTTAATTTACGCAACGCTTGCGACATCAATCTTGCTTGTAATCCCATTTGTGGCTCACCCATTTCGCCTTCAATTTCTGCGCGGGGCGTTAAGGCCGCGACTGAATCTATCACCACGACATCAACCGAACTCGATCGAACCAGCATGTCGGTAATTTCCAATGCTTGTTCCCCGTTATCCGGTTGAGAAATCAATAATTCCTGGACATTAACACCAATTTTTGTTGCATAGTTTGGATCCAGTGCATGTTCAGCATCGATAAATGCTGCCGTCCCGCCTATTTTTTGCATTTCTGCGATTACTTGCAGGGTAAGCGTGGTTTTGCCAGAAGATTCAGGCCCGTAAATTTCAATAACACGTCCCCGTGGCAAGCCGCCAACGCCCAATGCAATATCTAGTCCCAGCGAACCAGTTGATACAACTTGAATATCATTTGCGACATCGTTAGCGCCAAGACGCATAATCGAACCCTTGCCGAATTGTTTCTCAATTTGAGAAAGGGCGGCTGCCAGCGCTTTACTTCTGTTTTCGTCCATGATTTTTCCTATTAAGATTTCGTCAAATTATCGCATATTCAATACTGGAACAAAGAACGTTAACATGGACGGAATGTGCGGATTGACCAAGATGTTTCAGAAATGATACATGTCTTCGTTTATTTCTTGATTGTATAAGCTGTTTTTTTAGTAAACAGTATTGCCGATAAACAACACCTTTGGAAAATGCTTTTGTAAAACCAATCAAAAAACTCGAGGTTCTGGTCTGCCTGCGATATAATCACCAAATATTATTTTAGTGACAGAAATTATCTGCAGCACTAGCGATTTTACTTGGAAATACACTCAGTCAGCAAACAAAGGGAGAGCAGCTATCCGAGTCATTTTATTAGGTGGTCCTGGCGCAGGAAAAGGTACGCAGGCCAATTATATCAAGGAACATTTCGGTATTCCGCAAATTTCCACTGGTGACATGCTGCGCGGTGCAGTCAAAGCAGGTACAGCGCTTGGTGTTATGGCGAAAAAAATTATGGATACTGGCGGATTGGTTTCGGATGACATAATTATTAATTTGGTAAAAGAACGCATTTTACAGCCGGATTGTAACAATGGTTTTTTGTTGGATGGCTTTCCTCGTACCATTCCCCAGGCAGATGCGATGAAACAAGTGGGCGTACAAATTGATCATGTAATAGAAATTGATGTTAATGATGAGGAAATCATTAAACGTATGTCCGGGCGTAGAGTACACCCCGCTTCAGGCCGTACTTATCACGTGGAATACAATCCACCGAAAGTATCAGGTAAAGATGATGAAACCGGTGATTCGTTGATACAACGCGATGATGATAAAGAAGAAACAGTAAGAAATCGGTTAAAGGTCTATCACGACCAAACAGAACCGTTAATTGATTACTATTCAAAATGGTCGGCTAGTGGATACGACAGTGCGCCCAGTTTTAAAAAAATAGCAGGGATTGGAACTGTTGAAGAAATCCGCGACCGCATATATGCGGCACTGAAATAGCAAAAAACTGATCCTGTCTTGTTGACTTGCCGTATCGCTTTCTAGAAACAGCGTGCATGATAGCGCGTTGTTTTTGTGTGAATGAAAATCATATAAATAATATACGGGTAGATTAGCTAACGATTTGATCAAATCAGGAGAAAAAAATTTATGGCAATAAAAAACGCATTTTATGCCCAATCTGGCGGCGTTACCGCTGTCATCAATGCCTCAGCGGCAGGTGTTATTGAAGCCGCACGCAATAATTCAGATAAAATAGGCAATATATATGCGGGCCGCAATGGAATTATTGGCGCGCTTACCGAAGACTTGATCGATACCAGCGAAGAGACTGCTGAAGCAATTAGCGCGTTGCGTCATACGCCATCCGGCGCATTTGGTTCATGCCGATATAAGCTGAAAAGTGTTGAACAAAATCGGCGTGAATATGAGCGTTTGATTGAAGTATTTAAAGCGCATGATATTGGTTATTTTTTCTATAATGGCGGTGGTGACTCGGCTGATACCTGTCTAAAAGTATCGCAAATCTCAGATACGCTGGGTTATCCAATTCAAGCAATTCACATTCCAAAGACAGTCGATAATGATTTACCTATTACGGATTGCTGTCCGGGTTTTGGTTCGGTAGCCAAATATATCGCGGTTTCAACGCGTGAAGCAAGTTTTGATGTGGCCAGTATGGCAAAAACATCAACTAAAGTATTTGTCCTGGAAGTTATGGGACGCCATGCCGGCTGGATTGCGGCAGCAGGTGGTTTGGCTTCGAGTGAGGATTGTGAAATCCCTATCATTATTCTGTTTCCGGAAATTACTTTCGATAAAGCAAAGTTCCTTACCAAAGTAGATCATTACGTTAAGGAATATGGTTATTGCTCGGTTGTCGTATCCGAAGGGGTGAAGGGTGCGGATGGGAATTTCCTATCCGATCAGGGATTGCGCGATGCTTTTGGACATGCGCAATTGGGTGGTGTAGCACCGGTTGTGGCAAATATCATCAAGGATGGTTTGGGGCTAAAATATCACTGGGGCGTTGCTGATTATTTGCAGCGCGCAGCGCGTCATGTTGCTTCTAAAACCGATGTGCAACAGGCTTATGCAATGGGTAAGGCGGCTGTGGAATATGCCATTGCCGGTCATAACTCGGTGATGCCAACCATCGATCGCCAATCAAATTCACCCTATCGTTGGGAAGTTGGAATGGCGAAACTATCAGATGTTGCCAATGTAGAAAAAATGATGCCAGCAAACTATATCAGCGAGGATGGTTTTGGTATCACGGCGGCATGCCGCGAATACCTCGCGCCGCTCATCGAGGGTGAAGACTATCCGCCATACAAGAATGGGCTGCCCGATTATGTGCGGTTGAAGAATATGGCGGTAACTCGGAAATTGGATGATTTCAAGTTATAAATGAATTAGATTTGAAATCACTGGTGGCAAGAACATAAGTACTATTTTCATGCTTAAAAAATGGTTATGTGGAATTATTAGGCCAAATTCTACATGTGTTTTAGAATGGTCTGACTTTAATTGGAGCTCTGTTTATGGCTAACGGTTTAATACTCGCAATAGGTAGCGGGATACTTGCCCTGATCATCAGTGGTATCTGGATCAGGGAAATTTATGCTCAATCTACCGGCAACAAGCGTATGCAGGAAATCGCTGCTGCTATACAAGAAGGCGCAAAAGCTTATCTTAATCGCCAGTACACAACCATTGGTATTGTGGGTCTGGTGTTATTTCTGATTCTTGGTGTGATACTGACATGGGATACCGCTATCGGTTTTGCGCTTGGCGCGATCATGTCCGGCCTTGCTGGCTACCTTGGCATGAATGTATCGGTTCAGGCCAATGTGCGTACCGCAGAAGCAGCTCGTACCGGTCTAAACGAAGCACTTGCCATTGCTTTTCGTGGTGGCGCGGTGACTGGTATGCTGGTAGTGGGTTTGGGCCTGCTGGGTGTTGCTGGCTACACCGCCATGCTATTTAACGGTGCAGACGCTGATGCAGCTGTTAAAGATATCATCAAACCATTGATTGGTTTTGCCTTTGGCGGCTCACTCATTTCTATTTTTGCTCGTCTGGGCGGCGGTATTTTTACCAAAGGCGCTGATGTGGGCGCGGATCTCGTTGGTAAGGTGGAAGCCGGTATCCCAGAGGATGACCCACGCAATCCAGCCGTTATCGCGGATAATGTCGGTGATAATGTCGGTGACTGTGCCGGTATGGCAGCTGATTTGTTTGAAACCTATGCAGTAACAATCATTGCTACTATGCTGTTGGGCGCACTGTTATTTACGACTAACATAGAAAGCGCCATTGTGTATCCGTTAATGCTGGGTGCAGTTTCCATTATTGCTTCTATTGTGGGTTGTTACTACGTCAAAATGCGCGAAGGTGGCACCATCATGGGGGCACTCTATCGGGGATTGATCGTGGCGGGTGGTATCGCATTGGTTGCTTATCTTCCGGTGACCGTCTGGTTCATGGCTGACATGACGCTTACACTGGGTGGTAACGAAGTAACGGGTGGCGAGCTGGTGATGCGTGTATTTTGTGCTTCTGCCGTTGGTTTGTTGCTGACGGGCTTGATGGTTGTGATAACCGAATATTACACCTCGACTGATTACCCGCCGGTGCAGCATATAGCAGAATCATCCACGACCGGTCATGCTACCAATATTATTGCGGGTCTGGGCGTTTCAATGCGTGCTACTGCCGCTCCTGTATTGGCCGTTTGCTTGAGTATCTTGATTGCGTATTCATTGGCAGGTCTTTATGGAATCGCCATTGCTGCGACAGCGATGCTTTCCATGACTGGCATTATCGTTGCGTTGGATGCCTATGGTCCTATTACCGATAATGCAGGTGGTATCGCCGAAATGTCGGAAATGCCCGAATCAGTGCGCGCGATTACTGATCCACTGGATGCGGTTGGTAACACAACTAAAGCGGTAACCAAAGGCTATGCAATTGGTTCCGCCGGCCTTGCGGCGCTGGTGCTATTTGCCGATTACACGCATACATTAGAAGACGCCGGTCATATGCTGACCTTTGATTTATCTAATCATATGGTCATTATTGGTCTTTTCATTGGTGGTCTGATTCCGTATCTGTTTGGTGCGATGTCAATGGAAGCCGTCGGGCGTGCAGCGAGCTCGGTGGTGATTGAGGTGCGTCGGCAATTCAAGGAAATTCCAGGTATCATGGATGGCACGGAAAAGCCTGATTACTCGCGCGCAGTTGACATGCTGACTAAAGCAGCTATCAAGGAAATGATGATTCCATCACTTTTGCCAATTCTGGTCCCGCTATTGGTTGGCGTTATACTTGGCCCGCAAGCACTGGGTGGCGTATTGATGGGTTCTATTGTGACCGGCATATTCCTTGCAATTTCCATGACCGCCGGGGGTGGCGCATGGGATAACGCAAAAAAGCATATTGAAGATGGTTTTCATGGCGGTAAAGGCAGCGAAGCACACAAAGCGGCTATTACTGGCGATACAGTTGGTGATCCTTACAAGGATACGGCTGGCCCGGCGATTAACCCGCTGATTAAGATTATTAACATTGTGGCATTGTTGATTATTCCACTGTTGTAGTAATCGTATTAATTAAAAAAGCACACCAGATTTTTTGGTGTGCTTTTTTTTGG
>JAJFJI010000355.1 GCA_021774205.1 Nitrosomonas sp. | reverse complement strand
GGAACGCTGGTATGGGTTTGATGATGGCATTTATGCCGGGGCACGATTACTGGAATTGCTCAGTCATCAGTCAGATATCAGTGGCACCTTAAATGCGTTGCCCGATGCAATAAGCACGCCGGAATTACAGATCAAATTGGCCGAAGGAGAAAACTACGTGCTCATTGCGCGACTTCAGGAATCTGCTCAATTTGTAAACCCTGAACGAATTATTACCATAGATGGACTGCGCGTCGAATATAGCGATGGCTTCGGTTTAGCGCGCTCATCCAATACCACTCCAGTGATCGTATTGCGCTTTGAAGCGGATAATGAAGCCGCATTAAAACGTATCCAAGAGGATTTTCGGAAGAATATTCTTCAGGTCAAACCGGATGCACAGCTACCGTTCTAATTGTGTCCGAAAGTGCAATTATTCATGCGCTCCCTTTAGGCAGGCAAGAAATAACTTCCGATTCGTCCCGCCATGAAAATCGCTATTGCCCAAATCAATTGCACGGTCGGTGACCTGGCTGGCAATGCAAAAAAAATTCTTGATGCCACTAATCAAGCCAAGCAATTAGGCGCTGAATTGGTGGTTACGCCGGAATTAGCATTATCGGGCTATCCACCTAAAGATCTGTTGTTGCGGTCGGCATTCTGCATCGCCTGCCAAAATACCCTGGCAGATCTGGCCAACAAAATACATGGCATCACATTATTAGTAGGATATCCTCACTATACGGAAAATAAACTATTCAATGCCGCTTCAGTTATACAAAATGGCGGCGTTGTTGCCACATACTTCAAAAGCACCCTTAATCATTCCGCTTTTTATGGCGAAACCCACTATTTTAATCCCGGCACCGAACCCTGTGTTTTTGAACTGTCAGGAATAAAATTTGGGGTTGGTATTTGCGCTGATTTTTGGCAAAGCGATGCATCAACCCACATCAAATATGCTGATATTAAGATTCTGCTGGTACTTAATGCATCCGCCTATCAAATTGACAAGCAAGTCAAACGTTACCAAATTACCCGCCAGCATATTCATGAAACTGGCGTTTCCGTCGTTCATGCCAATCTCGTTGGCGGTCAAGATGAACGTGTTTTTGATGGCGCTTCGTTCGTGATGAATAACAAAGGCGTACTGACCCATCAATTAGGTGAATTCACTGAGGCGCTGGGTTTGGTAGAAATACAAAATGACATGCCTGTGTCAGACAAGCTTGCTGCCTCACAGCCCTCAATCGCGAGTGTCTATCAAGCACTGTGTCTAGGGGTAAAAGACTATGTCAACAAGAATAATTTTCCTGGCGCTTTATTAGGACTCTCCGGCGGGGTCGATTCAGCGCTCACATTGGCCATTGCCGTGGATGCACTCGGGGCAGATCGGGTGCAAACGGTTATGATGCCATCTCAATACACGGCTGATTTCAGCCTTCTGGATGCAAAAAAATTAGCCGCAACACTTGGTGTCAAGCATCGAGAATGCGATATCCAACCATTATTTGACCAATTTTTGTCATGCCTTATAGACAAACTTCAAATCGGTTCAGATGATGGCGATACAAGCCTGACCCAGGAAAATCTGCAAGCTCGCATTCGTGGTGTGCTACTAATGGCGCTGTCAAATCAAACCGGCTCTCTTGTCCTGACCACGGGCAACAAATCTGAAATGGCGGTTGGTTATTGCACATTATATGGCGATATGGCGGGTGGTTTTGCCGTTTTAAAAGATGTCAGCAAAACCATGGTTTATCAGCTCTGCCATTACCGCAATCAGCTTAACAACATTATTCCGGAGCGAATTATTCAACGCCCACCCTCTGCTGAATTACGGCCGAACCAGACTGATCAGGATAGTCTGCCGCCCTATGAAGTACTTGATGTTATTATTAAAGCCTTTGTAGAGCAAAATTTATCGGTGGCGGAAATCATCGCCATGAATTGCGATGAAGTAGACGTCACCCATGTTATCCAGCTTATCCGTAAAAATGAATACAAACGTCATCAAGCGCCATTAGGTATTCGCATCACCGAGTGTGATTTTGGCACATCATGGCATTATCCGGTTACATCAAAATATCAAGAATTATAAACAGCATCAAGCAAGGAACGATTATAAAATATGATCGATTAATGGAACTTGGCCTGCGAACCGCTATCAAATCATTATGAGATTTTTCTACTTAATCATTGTGCTAGCACTGCTATTTCCACCAAATATATTTGCGCATGAACTCCCTGAGCTCGGTGACGTGTCGCAAGCCTCTATCTCACCATATCAGGAAAGAAAGCTTGGCCAGCAGATTATGCAACAAATTCGTGCTGATTCATCGTATCTTGATGATCCAGAAATCGCCAGCTACTTAAATAATTTAGGTTACAGATTGACATCCAATTCAAGTGAAGCTAGACCTGATCAATCATTTGAATTTTTTGCACTGCAGGACTCCACTATTAATGCTTTTGCTTTACCGGGCGGATTTATGGGCTTTAATAGTGGCTTAATTATTGCAGCTCAAAGTGAATCCGAGTTGGCTGGTGTCATGGCACATGAAATTGCCCATGTCACTCAGAAACATCTTGCACGTATGATCTCCGGGCAAAAATATAGCATGCTAAAATCATTGGCTGCACTTGCTGTTGCAATTATTGCAGCACGCTCAAATCCGCAAGCAGGCCAGGCTGTTCTCATCGGCACACAAGCCAGCGCAATCCAGTCACAACTGGACTTTACCCGTAAACATGAGAAAGAAGCAGATCGTATTGGGTTAAAAATATTACAGGATGCGAACTTTGACCCGCAAGGGATGTCGGCATTTTTTGAACGATTGCAAAAAGCCGGACGATTTCATGAAAATGGCGCGCCCTCCTATTTGAGAACTCACCCGCTAACTCATGAACGCTTAGCGGATATTCAAAACCGTACACGGGGGCTGAAATATCGGCAAGTGTCTGACAGCATAGATTTCAAGTTGGTCCGTGCTAAGCTTCGAGCTATGCAAGGAAGGCCAAAAAATGCGGTTAAACAATTTGAAGTTCGATTGCAAGACAAACGATATACCAATGAGGCCGTTGAACGTTATGGATATATTATTGCATTGCTTCGGGATAAAAAATATAAAAAAGCAGATGAGGAACTATCTAGGCTTTATACCAACCTGCAAATGGGGAACTCAAGTCTCTCATTGAGAAATCATAAGCTTGGAAGAACTGTCAAGGTTCAAGGAAAACGTGTTCTGGCAGGTGCCATGATTGAAACGCTTGCCGCCAACGTCAAAATTAAAACAGGACAAATCACCGAGGCACTTAACATTTACCGGACAGCCCTTAATATTTATCCCCAACATCACGCTTTAATCCACGGTTATGCCACTGCTTTACTGCAAAATAAGCAAGCAGAAACGGCACTAAAATTTATCAACAAGCAATTACAATTGACGCGTGATGATATTCATCTCTACGAATTACAAGCGCAAAGTTATGCGGCACTAGGAGAAAGTATGCTACAACATCATGCGCAAGCAGAAGTCTATGCTCGACAAGGTCATTTTAACGCCGCAATCGAACAGTTACAAATTGCTTTACACAGCGATAACGGAAACTTCTACCAAGTATCCAGTGTGGAAGCACGCCTTAAACAATTGCAAGCGATGGCCGAAGCAGAGGAAAAAAAGTAGCAGATTATCGGTCGGTAGTATTTTTTCAATCTGTTACTTTGTCTACCTAATTACCCGTAATGTCCATATTCCGAAAAAATAAATTCCTTATTACTTTAGTCTTGATTGTATCTGCCGGTATTTTTTGGTCCAGCAGCCGAAGTACCGAGACCGGCATAGAACAATTCAAAATCCATGCCGTCGACCGTGGCGATATTATCCAAACCATCTCTGCCAACGGAACATTGACCCCCGTCGTGTTAGTCAATGTTGGCACGCAAATATCAGGTACCGTTTCGAAATTATATGTTAATTTCAATGACCAGGTTGAGACCGGTCAGATATTGGCAGAACTAGATCCGGCGCTGCTAAATGCACAATTGCAACAATCCAAAGCCAATCTCTTAAGTGACCAGGTGACACTAAAAATCGCT
>JAJFJI010000354.1 GCA_021774205.1 Nitrosomonas sp. | reverse complement strand
ATAGTTGTGTGATTACCTAAAAACGGGGCATTGTCTCGAGAGGTGGGATATGGATTTAAGAAAAATTAAGAAATTAATTGAGCTGGTTGAAGAATCGGGTATTGCTGAGTTAGAAATCACCGAAGGTGAGGAAAAGGTGCGCATTAATAAGTCAGGGGCGGTGCAAAATTATGCACTCATGTCCCCATTCACGCAGCCTGTTGCGGCGCCTGTTGAGCAGGCGCCTGCGCCTGTGGCTGAATCTTCATCTGCAGCGATTGAGCCAGCCAAGCCGGCGTTGCCCGAAGGGCATGCCGTTAAGTCGCCGATGGTTGGGACGTTTTATCGTTCATCCTCGCCGGGCGCTAGCCCATTTGTAGAAGTCGGGCAGACGGTGAAAGTGGGTGAGACGTTATGTATTATTGAGGCAATGAAGTTGTTGAATGAGATTGAATCGGACCAAAATGGCGTCATTAAAGCTATCATGTTAGAGAATGGTCAGCCGGTGGAGTATGGCGAGCCATTGTTCATCATTCAATAAATTTCTAAAAGGTTGGTAAATAGATACTGAACCTGAAATGGGGTTACTTGAGTAAAAATGTTTGAGAAAATTCTTATCGCGAATCGTGGCGAAATTGCCTTGCGTGTTCAACGTGCATGCCGGGCGATGGGCATAAAAACGGTAGCCGTGCATTCGGAAGCGGATGCGGAAGCCAAGTATGTCAAACTGGCTGATGAATCCGTATGCATTGGACCAGCCCCGTCGGCGCTGAGTTACCTCAATATCCCCGCGATTATCAGTGCGGCGGAAGTGACTGATTCCGAGGCGATTCATCCTGGCTACGGCTTTCTTTCAGAAAATGCCGATTTTGCAGAGCGGGTAGAGGAAAGTGGTTTTGTGTTTATTGGGCCGCGGCCGGATAGTATCCGCAAGATGGGTGATAAGGTCAGTGCCAAAAATGCCATGAAACAAGCGGGAGTGCCTTGCGTGCCCGGTTCGGAAGGCGCATTACCGGAGTCTATTGAAGAAATTAAAAAGATTGTTCGCGATATCGGCTATCCTGTCATCATTAAAGCGTCTGGTGGCGGCGGTGGGCGTGGCATGCGTGTGGTGCATACTGAAGCCGCGTTATCGAATGCAGTTATCATGACACGTAATGAAGCGCAGGCAGCTTTTGGCAATCCGGTGGTTTATGCTGAGAAATATCTGGAGAATCCGCGCCATATTGAATTTCAACTGCTCGTTGATGAACATGGCAATGCGGTTCATTTGGGTGAAAGAGATTGTTCGATGCAGCGCCGTCACCAGAAAATTCTCGAGGAAGCGCCTGCACCTGGCATTTCTCTTAAATTGCGCAATAAAATCGGTACACGTTGTGCCGATGCATGCCGTCGTATTAATTATCGTGGCGCGGGAACCTTTGAGTTCTTATTTGAGAACAATGAATTTTACTTCATTGAAATGAATACGCGTTTGCAGGTGGAGCACCCCGTAACGGAGGCGATTACCGGTATTGACCTGGTACAAATGCAAATTTCTATTGCTGCAGGTGGAAAGCTGCCTTTTCAACAGAAAGATATCGAATTCAATGGACATGCTATCGAGTGCCGGATCAATGCTGAGGATCCCTACAAGTTAACGCCGTCCGCGGGCCGTATTACACAATATCATGCGCCTGGCGGTCCGGGTGTTCGTGTTGACTCCCATGTTTACCACAACTATTTCGTGCCACCTTATTATGATTCGATGATTGGTAAAATTATTACGTATGGCGATACACGTGAGCAGGCTATCGCTCGTATGCGTATTGCTTTATCAGAGATGGTAGTGGATGGGATCAAAACTAACATTCCATTGCATCGTGATCTGCTTTCCGATTCAACATTTCTAAGCGATGGGATAACAATACATTTTCTTGAACAAAAACTTGCGCTGCATAACAAGTCGGGCTAGAGAGAAACTGACGACAAGGCGCGTGGCATACCTGCCAATCTTGTTTAGGCAGTTTTGGGTTTAAATATGTCCTGGGTTTCATTGATGATCAGCGTTGATGCTGTCCATGCTGAAGTCTTAAGTGACGGTTTGCTTGAACTGGGTGCATTGTCAGTGGATATGCACGATGCGGCTGCGGGAACAATGCGTGAACAACCGCTATTCGGTGAACCAGGTGAACCTAGCGAACAAATTTGGTTTGATACTGAAGTTACCGCGCTTTTTGTAGAGGATGCCGATATTCCTGCAATTATGCAGGCGGTTACACAGATTGCGCAGCTGCCTAGTCAACCCGATTATCGTTTGGCTAAGATAGAAGAGCAGGATTGGGTGCGTCTTACACAGTCACAATTTAATCCAATTCAAATATCATCTCGCTTATGGATTGTTCCGACCTGGCACCAGCCACCTGATACGTCCGCAATTAATCTGGTACTTGATCCTGGACTGGCTTTTGGAACAGGCAGCCATCCTACGACTAAGTTATGTCTTTCTTGGCTTGATGAAAACCTAAAGAAGGGTGATACGGTTCTCGACTATGGTTGTGGTTCTGGCATTCTCGCAATTGCAGCGTTAAAGCTGGATGCAAGTCATGTTTTGGGAATTGATATTGATCCCCGTGCCGTTACGGCGAGTCGTGAAAATGCGGATCGCAATCGATGTGACTCTTCAAAAATAAAATTTGCAGCAGAAAACTCTGAATCGACAACGCAATTTGATGTGGTTGTTGCCAATATTCTCGCAAATCCATTAATGATGCTTGCGCCAATTCTGATATCCGCTACTCATCGGGGTGGACATATTGTGCTTTCTGGAATACTTAATGAGCAGGCAAAAGATGTGATGGATATCTATCAGCATTGGTTCAAAATGCAAATTGCCCGGGAAGAAGAAGGATGGGTTTTGTTGACGGGAACGAAGATATGAAGTCAGTTTTATGGCGCTGGTAACGCTCTGCCCTGGATGTAGAGCAACTTTCCGTGTGACGCCAAATCAGCTAAAAGCGCACGGTGGTGATGTGCGATGTGGACAATGTCGGCAAGTTTTCAATAGTTTTGCTACCCTGATTACAGTGGATGAATCGGAGATTGGTGGTTCAAGCAGGGTGGCAAGCAAAGAATTGTCAAAAGAGAAGCTGGATGCTAACGCTGGTTCTAAAATCAGCGCCAATTTATCCAGTGATTCAGCAAGATCTCTTTCTTTTTTCTTGAATCAAGAGCCAGAGCCAGCGACAACACCTGATCCGGCCTATAATTTTGATGTTATGCCACTTCGTAATATTCCACGGGCATGGATTCTTGCGGGTTCGGTTTTTTTACTTTTGTCGATGGGACTAACGGGCTATGTTTACCGTGCCGAAATCTCTGCTGCGGCACCGGGAACGCGTCCTTATTTGGAGCGGGTTTGTGCAATACTCTCATGCACGGTTCCATATCCAAAGGATATCGCTTTACTTAGTATTGAATCATCGGATTTGCAAGTGGATCCGGTAAAGCAACCCGACGTTGTCAAGTTGATAGCGATTATACGTAATCACGCGCCATTTCCACAGGCATTACCTGCGCTTAAATTAACGCTCACTGATAGCCATGATCAAATGGTTGCGAGCCATCTTTTTACGGCTGTTGATTATTTGGGCGAGAAGAAGGATATTGTGCAAGTAATTGAGTCTGGAAAAGAAATAAATGTTCGAATTGATGTTGAGAATTTCAGTTTGAATGCAACGGGCTATCAATTATTGTTGCTTTATCCGTAAACAAGGATCATGTTGACGAAATAGGGGGTGAGGTATAATGAAGCGCTTTTTATCTACTGAGATTGCAACAAGTCATGAATAAAAATAACCGTACCACTATTTTAGAAGATCTACTTACTCACCGAATACTGATCCTGGATGGGGCAATGGGTACGATGATCCAGCGACATAAACTTGAAGAAGCTGATTTTCGTGGCACACGCTTTGCAGACTTTCCGCATGATCTCAAAGGCAATAACGATTTATTAACGTTGACTCGACCCGATGTT
>JAJFJI010000353.1 GCA_021774205.1 Nitrosomonas sp. | reverse complement strand
ACTCTCGACCAACGGATTAAAAGTCCGCTGCTCTACCAGCTGAGCTAACGACCCGAAGTGCGGCATTATACCGATTCAGCGCGTGATATAAAAGTCTTGTGTTGTTCAAAATAACAATTGATGCGATTTTTATGCAAAAGGGAATGATTTAGCCGGGGGTTGAGATATAAAAAGTGTTATTTATGATGTTATAAGTTGTTGTTTTTTTTCTGACGGATAATTAAGGAGCGAATTGCTTGTGCATTACTCCAAGAAAAAACTTTATCTGCTGCTGCTTGCCAGGGTAACCAGATAAATCCAAGATGTTCTTGTGTTGCTACGGTTATTGGAACCGGTTCTGGTAATCGCAGGCCAAACACATGTTCGGTGTTTTGCGTGACGCTTGGTGCGTAGCGCCAGCGCCATTCCTGGAATATTTCATACTGGTTTTGAATGTGCCAGTTTTCAAGTTGAGCGCTGTTGACATCCAACCCCGTTTCTTCTGTGACTTCCCTGATGGCAGTTTGGGCGAGTGTTTCACCTTCGTCCTGGCTGCCAGTTACTGATTGCCAGTAACTGGGGTGATCGACACGTTCTAGCAGTAGTACTTGCAAGTCCAACGTATAGATAACGACCAAGGTAGAAACGGGAGTTTTATACATCCGCTATCGTGGTAAGTTTTACCCTGTCGGTATTTCTGTTTTTCGTAAGCGAATATGGAGTTCACGCAATTGTTTTTCGTCAACTGCATCAGGTGCATTTGTTAATAAGCATTGCGCGCGTTGTGTTTTGGGGAAAGCGATGACGTCACGGATCGATTCGACGCCAGCCATCATGGCTAAAATTCGATCCAAGCCAAAGGCGATGCCACCATGTGGTGGTGCGCCATATTGCAATGCATTTAACAAGAAACTGAATTTTTCCTGGGCTTCTTCGGCTGAAATATCAAGTGCGCGAAATACTTTGGACTGAATATCCTGTCGATGAATACGTACCGAGCCTCCGCCGATTTCAGAGCCATTGAGTACCATATCGTAGGCTTTGGAGAGTGCTTTGCCTGGATTCGCCTCCAACAGATCTTCGTGGCCATCGGCTGGGGAGGTGAAGGGGTGGTGAAGCGCTTGCCAACGTTTATCATTTTCATCCCATTCGAACATGGGAAAATCGACGACCCATAAGGGTTTCCAGTCGGGTTCAAGATGACCATGATCATGGCCGATTTTTTCTCGCAGCGCGCCTAATGACTCATTGACGACTTTTGATTTGTCTGCGCCAAAGAAGATCAGGTCGCCATCTTGTGCTTTCGTTCGGGTGAGAATTGTTTTGACGGTTTCTTCCGGTAGGAATTTCAGGATCGGCGATTGCAATCCTTCAAGACCTTTGTCAATGGCATTGACCTTAATGTAGGCAAGCCCTTTCGCGCCATAAATAGCCACAAAATTGGTGTAATCATCAATTTCTTTGCGTGATAACGTGCCGCCTTTTGGAACGCGCAGCGCGGCAACCCGTCCGTTTTCTTGTTCTGCAGCTTCACGGAAAACTTTAAATGACACTTCTTTCATGATATCGGTCAGTTCAGTCAATACCAATGGTATGCGTAAATCCGGCTTATCCGTGCCATAGTTAAATATGGCTTCAGCATAGGTTAGGCGCGGAAAAGGGTTCGGCAAATCAATGCTGGTAACCGTTCTAAATAGATGACGAATCATTTCTTCCATCAGCGTCATGATTTCATCATCGGTGAGAAAAGAGGTCTCAATGTCGATTTGTGTAAATTCGGGTTGGCGGTCTGCGCGCAAATCTTCATCACGGAAGCATCGTGAAATTTGGTAGTAACGATCGAACCCAGACACCATCAGTAGTTGTTTGAATAACTGTGGGGACTGGGGGAGGGCGAAGAAATGTCCGGTATTGACGCGTGACGGCACTAGATAATCCCGTGCACCTTCAGGTGTGGATTTAGTTAGTATAGGTGTTTCCACATCAATAAAGCCATGCTCATCAAGAAATACACGCACAGCCATCGCTACTTTGTGACGCAGGCGTAAGTTTGATTGCATGGCAGGGCGCCGCAAATCAAGATAACGATATTCCAGGCGAATGGCTTCGCTTAAATTGTCATCATCCATCTGGAATGGCGGCGTTTGCGATGCATTGAGTACTTCAATCGATTCAGCCAGTACTTCTATTTCACCGCTAAATAAGGATAAATTGATTGTGCCTTCAGGGCGTGGTCTAACCCGGCCGGTAATCTTGATAACGAATTCGTTGCGGAGTTTTTCCCCGGTTTGGAAAGTTTCTGCATTATCAGGGTCACATACGATTTGTACCAAGCCTTCACGATCACGCAAGTCAATAAAAATGACGCCGCCATGGTCTCGACGGCGATGTACCCAGCCATAAAGTGTAATTGTTTCATTTAGATATCGGGTATTAATGGCACCACAGTAATTTGTTCGCATAACGTGTTAGCAGTCTGAAATCTTATAAAAGAAAGTTGGTGATTTTATGCTTATATTGAAGCAAAATATTAATCAGTGGCGGCAGTTGAGGAAGTCTTTGT
>JAJFJI010000352.1 GCA_021774205.1 Nitrosomonas sp. | reverse complement strand
TCAAATGACCCGAATCGAGTGCATTCTGTATCCACTCCATCAATGCATGGGCACGAAATCTCAGATTCAAATCGAGTACCAGCGGTCCATATTCAACCAGTAAATACTTGTCACCAGACTGACGATAAACCACTTGTACCTGTTGCGCACTCTTTGGAATGTTGTGCAGGACAGGACTACCCAGTATTAAGGTGCTGGATTTGGATTGTGGTAAAACAGTTTTTGCAGGGCGTAAATTCTGAATGAATTCATCCTGGTGTTTCTCAAATTCCAGTGCTTGCTCGATAGACAACAAACTGAAGCGGACCTTATCGCCGGGTTTTAATTGGCCCAGTTTCCACAATTCAGCATGTGCAATCGTTACTGGGCAAACAAAACCACCTAGGCTTGGCCCGTCTGGTCCTAAAATAACTGGCATATCACCGGTAAAGTCCACTGCACCGATTGCGTATGCGTTATCATGAATATTGGAGGGGTGCAATCCCGCTTCACCACCATCACTCCGCGCCCACTGCGGCTTCGGACCTAGCAACCGCACACCCGTTCGGCTGGAATTATGGTGTACATTCCACTCGGTGTTAAAGAAATTACGAATATCTTCATCAGTAAAAAAATCTGGGGCGCCATGCGGACCATATAACACGCCGATCTCCCAGCTATCGGTATAGCGCGGAATTAGTTCTTGCGGTAGCAAATGATGCGTATGGTCCTGCTTCGCCGAAATATGCAGTACATCCCCGGTTCGCAAAACACGCCCGGCATGCCCACCAAACTGGCCGAGGGTAAAAGTGGATTTACTGCCCAAATAATCAGCTACCTGAAAACCACCCTGAACCGAAAGATAGGCCCGACAACCATGATGACTGGTTTTTCCAAACTGAAGTAATGCGCCCGCTTTAATGCGATGTGATTGCCATAACGACAATGACTCCCCGTCCAGGCGCACTTCAATCGGCGCACCGGTAATTGCGATAATGCTGTCACAATTGAATCTCAGCGTCGGTCCAGCTAAGGTGATTTCGAGCCCGGCCTGACCTTCAGCATTGTTTACCAAGCGGTTAGCTAAGCGAAATGCGAACGCATCCATTGGCCCGGATGGGGGGACGCCAATATGCCAGTACCCAAGTCGCCCCGGATAGTCTTGCACCGTGGTCTGTACACCTGGGCTCAATATGTCAATAGTTTGTGCAATATAATGAAAACCGTTTAAAAAATTAGTGTGGTGCCGCCCGCCACGAAATACCAAGCTGTGTAAAATTTGTTTGAGATAGTCTAGATTGGTTTCTATACCGTACAGTGTTGTCGTATCGAGAGCTTTGAGCAAGCTAGTAATCGCCTGTTCACGTTTCGATTCATGCACAATGATTTTTGCCAGCATTGGATCATAGAATGGAGATACCTCCACACCGTTCTCAACCCAAGTTTCGATACGTGCACTTGAAGGAAAAGTGACAGCCGTGAGTGTGCCACTAGAGGGCTGAAAATCTTTAGCAGGATTTTCAGCGTATACACGCACCTGCATAGCCGAACCCAATGGTTTTATCTCAAATGAATGTAACGGTGGCAAATCCCCGGCAGCTTGCCGTACCATCCATTCCACCAAATCAACACCTGTTACGGCCTCTGTTACACCATGTTCAACCTGTAAGCGCGTATTGACTTCCAGAAAATAAAATTCGCCGCTGGAAGCATCAAGAATATACTCCACAGTCCCAGCAGATTGATAATTGACTGATTTTCCCAGACGCACTGCAGCATCCAACAGCGCCTGACGCACGCGTGGCATCAGATTAGGTGCAGGGGTTTCTTCTACCACTTTTTGATTACGTCGCTGCATCGAACAATCACGCTCCCCTAACGCGATCACTTCACCTTTACCATCACCAAAAATCTGCACTTCGATGTGACGCGCATTTTCGACAAATTTCTCTAGGAATAAGCCGGCATCCTTGAAATTATTTTGTGCCAAATATTTGACTGCATCATAAGCATCAACCAATTCATCTTTGTTCCAGCATAAACGTATACCGATACCGCCACCACCAGCCGTGCTTTTTAGCATTATCGGGTAACCGATATGCGATGCCTCATGTAGCGCTTTTTCCAAATTATCCAGTAAGCCAGTTCCCGGCAACAACGGAACTTGGTTTTTTGTAGCCAATTCGCGTGCCGTATGTTTCAAACCGAAGGTGCGCATCTGTTGCGAACTCGGGCCGATGAAACATAACCCATGCAACGCACATTGATCAGCGAAATCTGCATTCTCACTGAGAAAACCATAACCTGGGTGAATAGCTTGCACACCGGATTGTTGGGCAATCTCCAGTATTTTATCGGTACGCAGATAGCTATCCGACGCCACACCGCTACCAATACAATAGACTTCATCCGCTTCCACCACATGGCGCGACAGTGCATCGGCATCGGTATAGACCGCTACGCTTTTCACACCGACATGACGCAATGTACGAATAATACGACAAGCAATTGCGCCGCGATTGGCAATCAGTACTTTTTCAAACATGTTTGCCCTCTCTTTTCCCTTTTGAGTATCTCTTGTGAATCGCTATTGGCCAGTTGCTCGGATTAATCCCAGATCAACAAACGGATCGGCGTTGGGTTATAGGCATTACATGGGTTGTTTAGTTGTGGGCAATTCGAGATCAACACCATCGCATCCATTTCAGCTCGCATCTCGACATACTTTCCGGACGCAGAAATGCCGTCAACGAACGCAAGTTTACCTGCCTCTGTTACTGGCACATTCATAAAGAAATTGATATTGCCGGGCAAATCCCGCTTACCCATACCCAGTTGCTCGCACAACGGATCATGCGCTAACGCATGTAAGAAATTGTCGCGACAACTATGCATTGGATATTTCTCCAGCGAATAGCGCACAGTGTTACTTTCCGCGGCGCAAGCCCCGCCCAACGTATCGTGCCGTCCGCAGGTGTCTGCGGTAATAGTGAGCATCACATTGCCAAAATTGGAAAAAAGCTTGCTGCCCGTCGTAAGATACAACCTGTTCTGGCGGCGTATCGTATCGGTTGCGCTATAACGTTCCAACGCATGGTTCGTATTAAAGAATAATGTATCCACCGCTTGATTGCCTTCTAAATCAATAATACGAAAGGTCTGACCTTTTTTCACCTGCTTGACCCACGGCTCGCCGGCCGCACAAATTTCGTCCACCACGGCGTGATTGGGGTCAAGTCGACTTTCAGTCAGATGCTGCGTCTTCATTCTTCACCCCCACAACGAGCATAAAAACGTTGCGTATTTTGCAAACCCCGTATATTTTCTGCAATACTTGCACATTTTGCAGATGCCTCAGGCGGAGTGACTAACAATGTCAGCGTAACAGCGCTCGGCTGATAGGATTCTGCAATATCAAGTGGATGCGGTGCTGCAGACAACGCCACTAATGTATCCATCTCAAAACTCAGATCGATATAATCCGCGGCCTTACTGTTTCCAGCATGAAACATTAGTTCACCAGTCGCATCAGCAGCAACCTTACTGAAAAAATTGATATTAGCAACGATATCACGCATACCCAGCCCCCATTTTCCCAGCTCAATCAACATACCGTCTAAACCACTGCGATGCATCTGATTACCATGTTCCTGGTATCGTGCAATCCCATATTTGTGGCGAATTAATTCGGCATCACTCAGACCACATACTGTATCGTTCCAACCTGCGGTATCTGCAGTGATACAGCAAAATATGCGCCCCATATCAGAATGACAAGCATGACCTTTAGTCAGGTAAAATGTATGCTGAGATTTCAATGTATCGGCCATATTGTAGCGCTCTAATTTTTCTTCCTGGTTATAGAAGAGCACAGCGGCATTGGCACCACCGTTCGCATCCGTCAAGCGTAAAGTCATACCACGACGCACAATTCCAGACCAATGGCAACCACCCGGAATATCCTCTTTCCAAAGAAAGTTCTCTTGTTGATTCATTATTGGCTCCTTTTAAAAACAAATGCTCTTAATTCGTGCGGATTTTATTTATCAGAATATACAAAGTAGTCACACTCAGAATGCTGCCTAATACTAGGGGAATCGCCCATAATTGCCACCACGGCGCATCAATGGAGACAACATAAACCCGAGGCCAGGCAATATTAATGAGCTCAAACATTGACCAAAGAAAGGCAACTACATTGATGACCAGCCCCCAGACACCCAGTTTCAGTTCGCCAAGCGCTGGATTCCAGCGCCCAGTGAGCCGGGCAAATAAACCAACCCCCGTTGTCATGGCAAACATGGCATATAAGCCACCGGTACCGAACGCAATCACGGTGGCCACTGCGCCATCATTCAATCCCAATAGCAAACCAAGACTCGCCATCGTTACCGTAAAAAGTATGGCATTACGCGGTACTTTATCAGCGGTTACATTGCATAGTCCTGCGGCCATATTACCTTCACGCGCCATGGAATATACAATGCGCGAAGTATATTTAACGACCGACGCACCGCAAGCAAGAAAAGCAATCATGACGACTCCCGAGAAGGGTTTTTCTATCCAGGCGCCAAAACTACTGGCAATCAATGGTGTGACCGGATCAGATGTTTTACTGGCATCCACCAACGCGTCATGATCGAAAGCCAATATCAGTGCAGCAGAATTAAACAGCACAACGGCCCCCACCGCACTCAGCGCAAGAAAAATTGCACGGGGAACCATACGCTTGGGTTGATGTGTTTCCTCGGCCGTTGTGGAACAGGCATCAAAACCAATGAATGCCCAACCTGCGATAGCCAGTGCCGTCATAAAAGCAGCCGTTTCGGTAGGTGCAGTCCCGGTCCCCATATGCTGAAATAGTTCCGAAGAACCATGTTGACGAAAAAACAAAAACAACAGCAATGCGATACCAAACGATCCGATAATCTCTGCGTAAACACCCAGCGCAATTGTCGACTTAAAAACATTCACATGCGCAAGATTAAGCAACATGCAGAGGAACAAAAATACTGCGCCCCAGAATACCATCATGGGACCTCCCCCACCTGTCGACCCCCAAAAGGTTGCCAGCCAGATGCCGCCGGTATAAGCCGTTGTAGTCAGCATGGCAATGGTCGAACACACATAAATGACACCTGCATACTGACCCGCAATCACGCCACCAAGCTGACGTGACCATTTATAGGCGCC
>JAJFJI010000351.1 GCA_021774205.1 Nitrosomonas sp. | reverse complement strand
CAATTATCCGTTTGCATTGGATCGGTAAATACAAAATAACCCCCTGACTTTAATACTCGATAAGCTTCTGCAAATACCTGTTGACGATTTCCGCTATGAAGTATCGCGTCCTGTGACCATAAAATATCGAAACCGTGTCCTGATGAATCAGCACTCTCAAAGGGGATTTTCTCAAAGCTGCCATCGTAAACTTTGATTAGAGATGCTAATCCAGCTTCAGCATTATGTGTACGTGCCCGCTCATTCTCGACTTCACTTAGATTAAGTGCGGCTATGTTGGCACTGTAGGTTTTTGCCAGATGCCGAGCCGCGCCGCAGTAACCAGATCCAATATCAAGAATATGGCAATTTGAAGCCAGATTAGGAAGGCGTTCAGCCATTGTTGTTACGGTACGGTGACTCGCATCGCTAATTGACTCGTTAGCTGTTTTGTATAGCCCAATGTGAATATCTTCTCCACCCCAAATCTGGCTATAAAAATGATCCGCATCCTCACTGTTATAATAGCTACGCGCTGTTTCTGTAGCGGCAGATTGGCTCAATTTGCCAGAAGTCATTATGAATTATTTTCCTGTGGTTGCTGATACGTTTTTTCAGCGATATGGACATAAAAGTCTGGCTCGCTATCTCGATAGGTTTCTTGAAAGTCGCCAAAGGTTTCAACTTGTTGAAAACCAACACCCCGCATTAGTTGGGTAGTATATGCTTTCCGAAGTGGAAACATATTCAGATGGAACTCAGTATTATCTGGAAAATGATAATTGAATCGCGCTAGTCCTTTATCGACGTGGACGGGTTCCACTGAAACGTTATCACCGCAATAATAATAGGTATGCTTATTTGAGTAGCCATGATCAAGCAATGTGTCATAATTTCTCTGGTCAAGCACTAGTATGCCGTCGTGACGTAACGCGGCATAGAATTCGGCAAGTGTTTTGCGACGGTCATTTTCATCAAACAAATGTGTGAATGAGTTTCCAAGGCAAATAATTGCATCAAATTTTTGATGAATATCGCGATTAAGCCAGCGCCAATCAGCCTGTACTGTCCGTAGTAAATGTCCACGGGAGCGTGCATTGGCAAAAGCTCTGGCAAGCATTTCTGCGCTGCCGTCTGCACTCACAACTTCAAATCCTGCTTCAAGCAATCTTACTGAATGGAACCCGGTCCCAGTTGCTACATCAAGTACTTGTCGGACGCCTTTTTCACGCAGCTTGTCAATAAAAAAAGAACCTTCTGATTTAATGCGTGCATTCCAGTCAATGAGAGAATCCCACTTTTGCACAAATGCGTGAACATACTCAGCTTGGTACTGATCCGTTTCGCGTACGGCTATTGGATCCTTGCCATAATCTTGTTTCTGTTCCTCTTTATTTGGTAATTCGCTCATAAAATCTCCTTGGCTATTCGTATAGCTTTACTATCTATCGCCAAAGCGACGGCTGCACGATAATAATCAAATTAAAATACTGATCAGATGCTTTTGCTCTATGCTCTATTGTTCTTCAGTGTTTACCACTATTCTCATGAGCCAAAGGTTAATAATTTAAGGTCGACCTAGACCTGCTCACCTGAAACAGGCTACAATTTTGGGTTTTAGGGTAACCTTGCGATATGCAAGTTCGGCGAAGTATTTCTTTGTGCATCAAGACACCTATTGCGCTCACAATAGGCAATTTTGATGGTGTACACTTGGGACACCAAGCTATGCTAACTCGCCTTAAGAAGGCTGCCAAACAACGTGGATTGCGTACTTGCGTCATGACTTTTGAGCCGCATCCGTGCGAACTTTTCTCGCCTGACCAAGCGCCTGCAAGACTAACCAGTTTGAGGGAAAAGCTTGAATTACTTGCCAAATCAAATATAGATCAAACAATAGTATACCGTTTTAATCGTGATTTCGCAAAAACGAGTCCGGAAGTATTTGTTACGCGCATTTTGGTAAACGCATTATCAGTTCGCTGGATTTTAGTGGGCGATGATTTTCGTTTTGGCGCGCGTCGTGCAGGTGATTTGACGCTGTTAAAGGGTTGTGCGGAAAAATATCATTTTGAAGTGGAAGAAATGCCAAGTTTCACGATTAATAACCAGCGCGTATCGAGTTCAGCGGTAAGACAAGCGCTCGCCATCGGTGATTTAAATGTTGCCAGGCGTTATCTGGGACGCCATTATAGTATTAGTGGCCGCGTCGTTCATGGTAATAAACTCGGCAAAAAGTTAGGTTTTCCTACCGTAAATATCCAGATGCGGCATAATCGATCGCCACTTTCCGGAATATTTGTAGTGGAAGTGTATGGCGCAACTGAATCGTCACAACCGAAGAAATTACCAGGTGTTGCCAGCCTGGGTGTTCGCCCTACCGTTTGTGAAAATGGTCGCATAACGCTGGAAGTCCATTTGCTCGATTTTGATCAGGAAATTTATGGTCGCCATTTGCGTGTTGATTTTCTTCATAAACTTCGGGATGAGGAAACCTATCCGGATTTAGATCTGCTTGTTAAACAGATGGAGAAAGATGTGAAAAACACAAGAAACTATTTTTTACTGCATACTCGCTGAAAATTGATGAATACTTTTTTTGGCATGATGCGATTATTTAATTTTATCTTTCATGACTGATTTCAAAAAAACTCTTAACTTACTTGATACGCCTTTTCCCATGCGTGGCAATCTGGCAAAACGTGAACCCGAAATGCTAAAAGCATGGGGCGATAAAAAGTTGTATCAAAGAATTCGTTTTGCCTGTAAAGGGCGTCCAAAGTTTATCCTGCATGATGGACCGCCGTATGCTAATGGCGACATTCATATTGGCCATGCCGTCAATAAAATCCTAAAGGATATCATTGTAAAAAGTAAAACACTGGCTGGTTTTGATGCGCCCTATGTGCCTGGTTGGGATTGCCATGGGCTGCCAATCGAGCATCAGATTGAAAAAAAACATGGCAAAAATCTGCCAGCGGATCAAGTACGGGAATTGTGCCGTGCTTTTGCTAAGGAACAGGTGGCGCGGCAAAAAGCCGATTTTATCCGGCTTGGTGTTTTGGCCGATTGGGATAATTCTTATCTTACGATGAATTATCATACAGAAGC
>JAJFJI010000036.1 GCA_021774205.1 Nitrosomonas sp. | reverse complement strand
GTTTCGAAATTATATGTTAATTTCAATGACCAGGTTGAGACCGGTCAGATATTGGCAGAACTAGATCCGGCGCTGCTAAATGCACAATTGCAACAATCCAAAGCCAATCTCTTAAGTGACCAGGTGACACTAAAAATCGCTAAAAACAAACTAAGGCGCAATCAAGCGCTTATAGAAAAAGGTTTTATATCGAATGAAGCTTTGGAAATAGTGGAGCAAGAACTAGATGTGGCACATGCACAATTTGCAATCAGTAAAGCTCAAGTTGCTCGTGACCACGCTAATTTGGACTACAGTATTATAAAATCACCCATATCCGGTGTCGTGATCGACCGCGATGTAGATATTGGCCAAACAGTCGCAGCAAATTTTCAAACCCCTATTCTATTCCAAATCGCCAAAAACTTAAGTCAAATGCAAATTAATATCAGCGTGGCTGAGGCCGATATTGGACTGTTGCATATTGACCAACAAATTAATTTCACAGTAGATGCCTTCCCGGAAAGAAATTATACTGGCATGGTTGAACAGGTACGTCTCAACCCAACTATCCTGGAAAATGTGGTGACCTACAATGTGATTGCGATGGTTGGCAATGATGATGGGTCGCTGCTCCCTGGTATGACTGCCAATATCCGTTTTGTCGTTAATCAAAAGGATGCGGTTCTGCGAACGCCGAATGCTGCACTCCGTTACAAACCAAAAAGCCCAGACACCATTGATAGTTCAACCATAAAGCCTGGTATCCCGGTTCTTTATCAATTAAAAAATGGCAAACCCAGCCCCATTAATATTAAAACGGGCATCACTGATGGAAATTTCACGGAAATTATTGATGGTCAAGTCACCGAAGGTGATAAATTAATCGTGCGCGAAGCAAGTAGTCAATCAGAGTCCAAAAGCAAATTTAGATTCAGAATGTTCTGATGCTTCCAATTCATCCTGACACCTCAACCCAGTCATTAATTAAAGTCGAACGCTTATATAAAAGTTACACCTTGGATAGACAGGCGAATGGGTCATTCGATAGCCAGGTGTTATTCGACATCAATCTTAATATTAATCAGGGTGAATTTGTTGCTATTATGGGACACTCAGGGTCAGGGAAATCGACCCTGATGAACATTCTTGGCTGCCTTGACACGCCATCTAGTGGACGTTATTGGTTTTCCGGCCAAGATGTCGCTTCACTTTCAGGTGATACACTGGCGCAGATCAGAAATCGCAATATTGGTTTTGTATTCCAGGGCTTTAACCTGCTAAAACGCATGACGGCGCTCGATAACGTCGCAACGCCACTGCTCTATGCCGGCATGAATCGCACCAATAGTCGCAAACGTGCACTGGAACAGCTACGACTCACCGGTTTGACGGATTTTGCGCTATATCAACCTAACCAGCTCTCCGGTGGACAACAACAACGCGTTGCAATCAGCCGTGCATTAATCAATCAACCACAATTGATTCTTGCCGACGAGCCCACCGGCAATCTTGATAGCCAGACTAGTTGTGAAATAATGGCGCTTTTTCAACAATTGAACCTGGAACAAAATATTACTATTGTCCTAGTTACCCACGAAGATGATATCGCCGCCTATGCCAATCGACTCATACGCTTCAAAGATGGCCGTGTCATACATGACAAATCTGCAGCTTGAATCATTTCGTGGCGCACAATACATAATATGAACCTATTGACCATCATTGGTGAAGCATTGCGCGCATTACGCATTAATCGTTTGCGCACCGGGCTGACTATGCTTGGCATGATTATTGGCGTCGCGGCGGTGGTTTTATTGATATCTATTGGTCAAGGCGCACAATCTAAAATCAATCAATCGATCGCTACAATGGGAAGTAATTTATTTATTGTTCTACCCGGGGCGACATCTTCTGGTGGATTAAGCTTTGGTAGTGGCAGCGTCAAAACGCTGACAGCCAGCGATTCACAGGCAATCGCTGAACTACCATTAATTGAAGCCACTGCGCCAGTTATTTCAGGAACCGCACAACTTAATTATGGCACTAATAACTGGAGTACTTCTATTACTGGAACGACACCAGATTATTATAAAGTAGGCAGCTGGAACATCGAGAGCGGTACTTTCTTTTCAGAATCTGAGTTGCGTTCCGCCGTCCGCGTGGCAGTTCTGGGAAAAGAAACTGCAAGAAATTTGTTTGGTGAAGAAGAGGCGACGGGAAAAATAATCCGTGTTACTAACCGTCCCTTTCTAGTGATTGGCGTATTGGAGGCCAAAGGCCAAAGTCTGACCGGCCGCGATCAGGATGACAATGTATTTATTCCACTTACAACCAGTGAACAACAAATTACAGGCAATCAATTTCCTGGTTCGATCCGCTATATGATGGTGCAGGGAAAATCTGCAACAGTCATGGACGAAGCAGAAGCAGAAATTGTTGAACTGCTTCGCCAGCGCCATCGGATTACAGGAGAAATGGAAAATGATTTTACCGTCCGAAATCTAGCAGCCATTGCCGATGTCGCCACCGGGACAGCCAAGCTGATGTCGCTCATGCTGGGTGCAATTGCCTCGATTTCATTGCTGGTTGGCGGCATAGGCATTATGAATATTATGCTTGTATCGGTAACAGAACGAACGCGTGAAATTGGTATCCGTATGGCCATTGGCGCTAATCGCCGGGCAATTCTCACACAGTTCCTGCTGGAAGCCGTAATGATATGCATCCTGGGTGGCGTGGCAGGCATTATATTGGGCATCGGTGGTGCTTGGATAGTAAGTCAACTGGCCGACATGCTAATCGTTATTACCTTGGGAATGGTTGGCTTGGCCTTTGCATTCGCTTCGGCAATCGGCATATTTTTTGGATTTTACCCCGCCAGAAAGGCTGCATTACTCAAACCTGTCGAGGCGTTACGGTATGAATAAACCTTACAAACTGTTATAGGGTCAGGAAGGAAGCAATCGATGGAAAAAAAAGAACGCTCCACCTCAGAAACGCTAGCATTGGTGGTAGTAGAAAATAAAAACCACACTATGTCAGTAGGCGATATCAAGAATTCCATGCATGAGCGGGGATTTGGTATTTTATTAGCTATCGCTGCGCTTCCGCTGTGCCTCCCTATCCCTGTTCCACCTGGTTACACAACCTTTTTCTCTATTCCCCTTTTTATTTTCTCTATCCAAATGATATTTGGCATGCGTGCGCCCTGGCTACCTGTATGGATTACAAAAAAACAGATAAAGCGAACCACCCTTGAAAAACTAATTGAAAAAGCGAATCCTTGGCTGCGCAAAATTGAAAAACATTTGAAGCCCCGCCTGACCTATATCAGCGTTCGCGCCTGGGAGAGAATAATCGGTATTTTTTCTTTTGTTTTTGCGCTTTCCATATCCTTGCCACTGCCATTAACCAATTTTCCACCTGGATGGGGAATA
>JAJFJI010000350.1 GCA_021774205.1 Nitrosomonas sp. | reverse complement strand
ACCTGCCGTTAGCGGCATCACGTTGGGTAGTGTGCGCCAAGCAGAATATAGGAAGCTCTGGAGCGATAGCGAGAAGAAGATGCTTATCGAATCTATGCAGCCAGAGTACTCGAAATTGGGATATTCGGGCGATGAGAAAGTCGACTAGTATTTTGTTTGCTGATATTCAATCAAATAGTGATAGGTTCGCACTTCACTCTAGGCAAGTGGGATGAAAATTGCCTGGCTTACTCCCGATAGGTTTGATCTCAAACCGGATAAGAGTTCTTGGTTGGAAATAGCGAAATGTCTCAAAGACCGTGCTGGTCGGTGACAATTTTGGCTGGTACTTCTCGCAATACCAATATCAACGATCACGAGCATATTGTTGAAGCGCTAGGGGGGCTCTAGACCTGCCATTGCTATTCATTGCTTATGTCTGCCCTTTTTTGGTTGATTAGACACAAAGGTGAATTAGATGCCGTGATAATAAATCAGGACTCCTTGTGGTTGCTTCCAGCAATAAGACTCCTAAAGATTCGGTCGGTAAAGGGGTCAAGTCTGTTTGTTAGTTATATTATCAACTTTCAAATTAACTATTTTACCTCCGGATTTTCCTAGATCAAATAGCCAAGAAAAGTACCTGTTATTGCATTACGCACAAAAGCTACTCATGATCTGAACCGACTGAAAAATTTTAAATTAGCGGACAAATTGTTTATCCTCGCCGGGAGGCAGAAGCCGGAAGTTTCTGGCCTCTGCCATAAAAGGTTACATCATCTCTGGATAAATTAAGGACTACTCATTGCTAAGCCTCTGCGTTCCTCCTTGACTAATCCAAAGCTGACGCAGAAAAATTAAGCAAAGGAAAAACAGCGTCAACAGTTAGCAACGAATTGCGTGGATAAAATTCAAGTGATGGCATAAAAGGTAACACCTGCATTCCTATGAACCTAACAGTGTCAAGGGCCCATGGAGGCCGCATGACTGATGAGGCGGGAATGCGCGGATTCCATCAGGGCTAGAGGTAATATTTAAACCTCACTTCAAGGCCAGATATATGGGCGCTTTATTCTTTATGTCAAATCGAAAATTTTATCTTGCAAAACGGAGCAGACCATAAATGATACCTTCTTTCTGCTGACACCTTCTTTTCTACATCCGTTTTTTCACCTTAAAAAGTTCTAATGGAAAATTCGGGTTATTATAAAATCGTCGGAATACAAGGCTAGAAGAATGAATATTGGCATCCAAACGTGGGGTAGCGAAGGTGATATTCTCCCATTTCTGGCTTTAGCTGAAGGGCTACAAAATGCTGGACATGTTGTAACAGTTGCTTATACGAGTGTGGATAATAAGAGCTACTCTTGTTATGAAACTAAAGGGGGATTCACGACTTATAAGGTATTTGAGAACTTCGATATAGACATGGATGAGGCAATGGCTGAAATTGTAGAGACGAATGACCCTCTGAAACAATTTGTCCTTGTGATGGAAAGATACTTTGATCCAGCAGTCCAGGATATGTATAAAGCATCAACAAAATTATGTGCAGAAAACGATATCGTGATTGGCCATATGATGACTCATACACTATTAACAGCAGCAGAAAAATTTAACCGGCCACGTGTTGTATTAGCTTTGTCTCCTCTCGCTATTCGTACGAACTATATTCCCTTATTCGGCCCCAATTTAGGTTTTTTTTTCAATCAACTGACATGGCGTCTAGGTGATTACGTTGGGCGAAAAAAACTTTTTTCTCTCGCAAATAAAATACGTACTAATGAAGCATTACCCCCGATAAAAAGCTTACAAGACGAACTGTATGTTTCAAAAAATTTAACTTTAATTGCGTCAAGTCCATCGTTTAGCCTTAGACGAGATGATTGGGACGATAGCATTCAGATTTCAGGTGAGCTAGATTTTAGAAGTTCTAATCAACAAACATGTTTACCTGATGATTTAAAAACATTTCTGGCTTCTGGCTCAGCTCCTGTATACATGACATTTGGATCTATTTCTCCTTATCAAGCAGAAAAAACAGCTCAGCTTATGCTTGATGCAGTTAAAGAGGTTGGATGTAGAGCAATCATTCAGGCTGACTGGAATAATATTCACACAGATAGTGAGCCGGAAGGTATTTTTAAATGTCAACGTCTACCACATGCAGAGATATTTCCACTCTGTGCTGCTATTGTTCATCATGGCGGTGCAGGTACAACACATTCTGCATTAAGGGCTGGATGCCCATCCATTGTTGTTGAACATGCGTTTGACCAAACTTTTTGGGGTAATGAGTTAGAACGAGTAGGGGCAGCGGGAAAGGTGTTACATCGCAATAGTTTAACTGCATCTGGATTAGCCGGAGCAATTAGAAGAACATTAAATGCACCCCAAATGCGACAACATGCCATGATTGTCAGTAAAAAAATGCAGACGGAGAACGGGGTTCAAAATGCGGTGAATTTAATTGAAGAAAAATTTTCGAGTTATCGAAAGAAATAATACGTAGCTGAATACCCGAATTTCATCATGAAATCGTTATTCTTTTCAGTTAATCGTATTAAATTCTTCCCGGATGATTTTCTGTCCTACCCATGTTTGGAAATGCTGCCCCGTAAATTCAATCACTTCGGAATCTTTTGTTCTCATTTTATAATGAAATGTAAACGCTATGATATTACCCGTTAAAACTTTGCAAAACGGGACGGACCATATATGACACCTTTTTTAGTGCCGGCACTATAAAACAATGAGTTATCTTATTTCATAGATTTCTGGGGTTACGCCTGGGTTACATTGTAGAGAAATAATTGACAAAACCCGCCACAATGGACGGGTTTATCTGGTCAGCTACCAATGAATGTAGATTTCTACACAAACGCTTTCGTCCATGCTTCAACCAAAAGTGTCAATAAGTAACTTAATCTTATCATTTGGCGGGAAGAACAAATAACGGATAGGAACGATACACTTTTTAAACCTACAGAAATCTGTCCACAAGAGCCATAAAAGGGTTAAAAAAACGCTTTAGGCAGACGGTTAATTTTAATTTTTTCCTAAAAGTATATTGGCTCACACCTGACTTGCACTTCGATACTTGTCTTTGATACAGCCTTACAGACAGTTCTTGACTGTATAAGAAGCCGGCCAGTTAGAAATAAACACAAGACATCGATCGGCTGGTAACGGCCAAAAGCAGAAGGTCACGCAACCTGACGATGACAAGCTATTGCTCGCGTCTCAATTGGTCTGAAGCGTAATTCCCGGCAGCGTCCACTCACCTGAGCGAATTTCATCGTGCGGCAGATAGTATCGAGCGACTATATCGAATTCTCCAGCCGGAACTTCAAGACAGTTAGTATCGTCGCCATCGCAAGCCTGTTTGAATGCAAACGTCACTGTTCCGTCTTCGCTTTTAACAGCAGTTGTGTTGTTGATGTGATAACGATCGAAGCGATTGGGGTGTAGGAAGCCGCCACGATCTGTGTCGTAAACGGTTAGTGACCAGAAAGCATCGACAGGCGGTTCCTCGGTCGTAACAAAATAGCTGCCCTTGTCACCTACGAATGGTTCGCCGTCGGCGTCGAAGAACAAAGTCTCATAGGAGCTATGCGAAGTGTGCGGACCGCCCCAGCTACCTTTGGTGCCCGCGGAGTGATTCAAATATGGGACATCACGGCCCGGCTCCTGACCGGGACCAACAACGGTTAATCGGAATGGGACCTCAGCAAACGCTTCGTCCAGTCGTCGATTGCTTTCTTCCATCACGGTTGCGGAGAACTTGCCAAGCACATCAACCTCGGGAATCGCCGACGGAGTTTGACCGTCAATAGTTATGGTCCTGAATATCTCCTCGGCAGCTGCTACATCGTTTTGGTCCTGTGTATCCATGACCTCAACGCGGACAACCACGACAGACAGTTCGGACGGTACCTGGATGGCTTCTCCCCGGACGTCGTCCGGTTGCTCACCGTGATATAGCGTGTACTCCCCATTTGGAAAGATGATGTTCCGATAGTTGACGTTGCGATCGTCCATTAACTGGAAGGAGACGAAGCGGGA
>JAJFJI010000349.1 GCA_021774205.1 Nitrosomonas sp. | reverse complement strand
CGATCACAGCAAGCATAAACGATGCGAGTGTTGTTTCAGAAGACCAATCAACGGCTACCCAGCTTGAGGCCCTACTTTACACAGAGGGTACACGGATCATGCGAAATGGCAAGGAGTTCAAGATTTATGGAATGGACGTCGATCATCACCCACTTCTGAATAGACCCGACAAATCGAATGCTGACTCTCCATATGAAACGTTGTTCACGCCAAATGATATGGACTTCTTCAAAATCAATGGATTTAACCTAGTTCCACTGCACAACATTCTCATGGACGAGATGACTGATGGCGAGGGAAAAATCAACGAAGCTTTTTTCAAGAACTGGATTGATGTTTGGGTTGAGTGGGCCACGCAGCGGAAATTATATATTTCAATAGGAATGTCGTCCTTCTTTGTTCCTGACATGACCTGGGGTGTTTACCCGATGCCACACTGGGTTGCAGATGACTATGGAGGGAGACCCGAAGGCGATAACTGGAGAGAAGAAATGCGGTCCATTATCCATGGTTTTTATGGATTGGACGAAAGGTCTCAGGGCAAGCGGGATGTGTATTACCAACTCTGGAAGTATATTGCAAATCGCTACAAGAACAACCCATACGTACTCTACGCGCCTACGAATGAACCGCTCCACCATACTTTTCAGAACTTCAATCCTGATGAATCATATTGGCATAGATTGGCGCGGGCATACACCAACACCATGACACAAGTTATCGACCATATTCGCGAAGGAGAAACGGGTGGGCTTGAGAAGCTTGTATTTGTTGACAGGGCATACTTTAAAGAAGGTACATTTGTCAGCTATCAGCTACCCATTGAACGTGACAATATTGTTTGGGAATATCATGTTTATGCGGATTCAGATGACATATGGGAGTGGGGTGGTTTAGGGTGGTGGAAAGATCAAGTCCGAGAAGGACGGGATTTTTTTCATGCGTGGGACAAGCCTGTGCACGTCGGCGAATGGTCGACGCATAATAGGGTAAGTCCCGGTTTTTGGGAAATGGATCGCGTGTACCGTGACAAGGGTGGATGGCGGTATATTCACACTGAACAGGCTAAATGGTTAAGCCAAATGAATGTATCTCATTCTTGGTTCCACTACACGCAAACGGCGGGAGAATACTGGAACATTGTTAGGCGACGGGACGGACAACGTGTCCTCACTCAGCCGGATACTGATTTCATCTTTGAAACATTAAGAGAGCAATCTCGCTAATTATCTGTTTGTTAAGATATTAAATATTTCCAACCAATAAACCATAGGGTTGCATTTGCGATACTGGCGTGTTCAATGATTTTGTGACACGCCGGTTAAGTTAAGCAACATTTGATATTTCGTCATGGCCCCTATTTCTAGCTGGTTTGGGCTTTTGTAGCCCAGATGAACGTGCAAGCGGTAACGGTTATAGAACATGATATGTATCAATATATCCTGTTGCGTTTCATAACGCGTCTGGTATATTTCATAGCTTAATGTGGCCCAGCAATTTTTATGCCGGGAATAAGGCGTTATAAATATTCAGTGAGTTGTGTATTTTTTAAAAAAATCCTTGAAACTATTTTTCATCTTAAGACTATTTTTTTAATGTTTTCACTAACTGCTACTACTGCTTTGTGGCTATTCAGATTTTTGCTGTTTGGTTTTATAACATGGAGAATACGCGCTCTTTGCATCTAACAATGCGCATGTTTGACGTAACTATGAAGTCAAACAATGATAAGCTAAGAAATTATAAGACGAGATTCTTTTCCATAAGATTATGTGTAATAGGCTTTTTTAATGACAAAACTAAAAAACGATACCTTTCTGCGTGCCCTGCTGAGACAACCTGTTGAATATACACCCATCTGGGTAATGCGCCAGGCGGGACGCTACCTTTCTGAATATAATCAGACACGCGCCCGTGCCGGGAATTTTTTAGCGTTGTGCAAAAATCCTGATTTTGCGACGGAAGTTACCATGCAGCCACTGGCGCGATTTTCACTGGATGCGGCCATCCTATTCTCGGATATTCTTACCATACCCGACGCGATGGGCCTGGGGCTTTATTTTTCCGAAGGAGAGGGCCCTCGATTTGAACGGCCTTTACGTGAGGAAAAGGAAATCCGCGATTTGACAGTACCTGATCCGGATACGCATTTGCGTTATGTGATGGACGCAGTCTCTCAAATTCGTAAAACCTTGGATAATCAGGTGCCACTCATTGGTTTTTCCGGAAGTCCGTTCACGCTTGCCTGTTATATGGTGGAAGGACGTGGCAGTTCTGATTTTCGCCAGATTAAAACCATGTTGTACCAACGGCCTGACCTGCTACACCATATTCTGGATATTAACGCCCAGGCGGTTACTACCTATCTTAATGCGCAAATTGAATCAGGGGCGCAGGCGGTCATGATTTTTGATACCTGGGGCGGGGCGTTATCACATAGCGCCTATCCAGAATTTTCCCTGCGTTATATGCAGCAAATTTTAGCCGGTTTAAAACGTGAATATAATGGCGCTCGTATACCCAGCGTAGTATTTACTAAGGGAGGCGGGCTTTGGCTTGAGCAAATCGCCAATAGTGGCTGTGATGCAATTGGGCTTGATTGGACGATTGATATTGGTGAAGCACGCCGCCGCGTTGGTGATAAAGTTGCATTACAGGGTAATCTCGATCCCTCGGTATTATTTGCATCAGCAGAAGTTATTACGGCTGAGGTTGAAAAAATTCTTGCCAGTTATGGGGATGGTAATGGCCATGTGTTTAATCTTGGTCACGGTATTTCCCAATTCACACCGCCGGAAAGTGTTGCAACGTTGGTAGATGCGGTTCATGCCATTAGTCGGAAATATCATGAATGACGATATGGTGAGTCAGGATTTTTACAGTATTGCAATCCTGTGCATATATTAATTATAGAAGACGATTTAGCGATTGCCGCCAATTTATATGATTTTCTGGAGTCATGCGGCCATAACGTCGATGCGGCAGCGGATGGTGTTACTGGTTTGCATTTGGCCGTTACGCAACGTTTTGACGGCATTTTGCTCGATATTGGTTTGCCGGGGTTGAGTGGCTTGGAGTTATGTCGGAAGTTGCGGCAGAAATCACAGATCGACACACCAGTGTTGATGTTGACCGCGCGCGACACGCTGGAAGATAAATTGGCTGGCTTTGAATATGGCGCGGATGACTATCTGGTTAAACCATTTGCGCTCAAGGAAGTTGAGGCGCGTCTTAATGCGTTACATAAGCGCCATTGTGGCAAGGTTGCCAATCGTATCCTGGAAGTGGATGACCTGACTTTTGACCCCAAAACCTTGTCCATTATTTTTGTCGATCAAAACGTCAAATTGCCGCCTAAATGTATTCGTCTGTTGGCTTTAATGATGAGCGAGCCGGGGCGCGTTTTTAGCCGTCAGGAGCTGGAAACTGAGGCCTGGGATGATGCTCAAGAAAACAGTGATACGCTACGTAGCCATATGTATGTGCTGCGACGAGCTTTGGCCAAAGCAGGTGGGTATGATCCGATAGAAACTATTCATGGTATCGGTTATTGTCTGATTTCTCGTGTTCAAGCTTAAAATTGAACGTGGCATTCGTTTACGTGTTGCAATTACCTTGGCAACATTTTGTATCGTTATCGTTGGCGCATTAGGCATTAGTCTTTACTTCGCTTCCGACAATATCGAAGAAGACCATATCGAGCAAGTCATCACCATGGAGATGGATCATATTGTTCATCTTCATCAAAAACACGCGGATTTCATTCCGCAAATCGGCTCCAATCTAAAAAGTTATGTTATCCGTGAAATTGATGATGAATTTCAACTGCCAAGTTATTTGCGGGGGCTCAGTTCCTCTTACTATAGAATCAATTATAGTTTTCAGGGTATTCGCGTGGCGGTGCAACATGTCGATGGCGTTAAATTTCTGGTAGCCTATCGAACGCAATTACATGAACAGCGATTGAGTGAATTACGCTTACTGATTGTTTTGTCACTCATTCTTGTCGTTGCTATTGCATTTGCCGTGGGATATTTGCTGGCCGGCTTCCTCGTCAAACAGGTGACGGATTTAGCCGAACGCGTTAGGCTTCTTGCACCTGGAGACAGGCAAGATATTACATTGGCCAGGCCGGACATGGATGAAGAAGTGGCACAACTGGCACGTGCGCTGGATGATTATCAGCATCGGATCCGACGCATGTTGCTGCGCGAACAAGAATTTACCGCCAATATTAGCCATGAACTGCGTACCCCGATAACCACGATCCTGACGAGTTGTGAATTGCTAGATGCAGAACCAAGCTTGTCGGATATTGTGCGTCTTCGTATTGGGCGCATTGAATCAGCCACTACGCGGATGGGTGAACAATTGCAAGCTTTGTTGTTTCTGGCCCGTGAGCAGGCGTTAGGGGTAATGGAGTCGGTTGCCATTGCCGAATGTGTTCAGGACGCCGCTGAGCCGTTATATCCTGAGATCCATCAAAAAAAATTGACCTTTCAGGTTAATGTTGCGCCAAACGCTATCCTGACGCTAAATCGCCAGGCACTCCATACCGCGCTGACGAATTTGTTGCGTAATGCAGTGCAGTATACTGAAAAAGGTTTTATATGCGTGGATTTCAATGACCGCAGCCTGTCGATAACAGATTCGGGTATTGGTATTGAACCGGCTTTCGTGCCACTGCTTTACGAGCGCTTTTTTCGTGGCTCTGTACAAGGTGAAGGACTGGGTATTGGGCTTCCGATCGTCAAACGTATTTGTAATCACTATGGCTGGCGGATTGAAGTCGAAAGCAATCCTGGCAAAGGGTCGACATTTAAAATTATTTTTCCAAAATAGCCACCTACAAACAATCCTTCACATGGGTTATGGTAGCCTTTTCAATTTTAAGAAATTGAGAATTCTTAAGATTGGAGAAGGTTGCCATGATCGCGCAAACAGAAAACAAATCATCATCAAACGATCAGGCGTCTCAAGAAACAGGGCCGGTTAACCTTACCAAGACCCGCCGCTTTTCAGGCGCAATACGCGTTATGTGATACCGCTGCCGGTTTCATCACCGGTGCCATGGCGATTCCGCTATCAATCGACATTGCCATCATGTCAGATTATCCAATCTTTCAATATATATTATTTGATAATATGCCGAAATTTTCGTTGGCAGCAATTATGATGTTCACTGGCTATAAGATGTTCGCCGGCCTGATACATGTCTCGCATTACATGTTTTACACGAAGCACGAGAATATATCGGGAGGAGCCATTGTTAAACGGTATCTTAACAACCTCAAAAAAGACAGCAGTAGTCATTTAAATTAATTTCAATTGCCTGCGCCTAAGCCAGTGATGTCGATAAAAATAATCAGGCCGGTGCTAAGTTGCCGGTCAGCTGGGTGTAAAAGACGATGCGTCAATTCTTTTGGCCCGTCCACAATCTGATTAAGGAATTATTTTTTAAAAAATGGATGCCTAGCTATCTTGAAAACAAAGATAACCAGGCTGTTACCATAAATTAAATTACGACCTTGATTTATAAGTATTTATTTGTTGGTGGCCATGCGGCCCTGTTACATGCTAGTGGATCAATCAGGCGTTTATGAATAGCTTCTCTTAATCAATTAACAATTTCTTCACGATTTCTTCACATTTGCTGTGATAAATTTCGGATGCTATAAAAATTACAAAAACCATTATAAATTTATAACAATTCAGAACTCATTCATTAGGGGGGCAGTTTTTTATGACTGATCAAACAGAAAATAAACCGTCGTCGAACGGCGGAGAAGAAAATAACCCATCTGTATCCGCAGGTGGCGATGCAATACTAACAGCTGACAAAGATTTCGGTGCGGCTGCGTTCCAGGCGAAATACCTATGGCGCGATAGCGCAGCGGGTTTTATTACCGGAACCATGGCGATCCCGTTATCGATTGGTATTGCGATGATGTCCGATTACCCGATCAAGGTCGGCTTGGCGACCGTGGTTTTTGCCTGTATCGTCGGTTGGATTAACGCCTGGATACGGCCTGGGAACTATATTGGTTGCCCGGGTATTGCCGCAGGTCTGGCACCGGCGCTAGCATTGGGTGTGGCCACCTTTGGCATGGAAAACATGGCGTTTTGTATTTTCCTGACGTCTGCGATGCAGGCGGTGTGTTGGAAGCTTAATTGGCAGAAATACCTGCTGGTGGCGGTGCCGGTATACCTGGTTGAAGGATTGTTGGCTGGTATCGGGTTAAAAATCTTGTTGAAATTCATGGAATTCACCTATGAAATACCGGAAGAAGCCGTCACCGACGTGTTCTGGAATGCCGCGCGTATCCAGATGGTGTTGATTTCAGTCATTGGTTTTGCTGTATTTATATTCTTGTTTGTCAGATATCAGCATAAACAGCCGGCCATTGCTTATTTCGTGTTGATTCTTGGCGGCGTGGTTTTGGCGCTGCTTGTCGACGTACCGATGATTTATGTGGAAGATATTGATCTTTATCTGAGATGGCCAATACCAGAAGCAGGTACGTCTCTCTGGATGTTATTCTTGATGGTACTCTTCTGCATCATGCTGGCGACGATTGATGTGATTGAACAGGTGATGAGTAACGCGGCGATCGAGAAGATTGATCCACTGAAGCGCAAATGTAACAGCAACAACAGCTTGCTGGCCATCTGGATTGCCAACATGGGCTCTAGCTTCTTTGGCGGTATGACCAACCTGGACGGTTTGGCTAAGAGCACCACCAACAAGTTGGCCGGCGCCTATACCAAGTTCTCGTTACTGATGATCGCCTTGGTCGTGGGTTTCTTTATCGTGAATACCCAGTACCTGGATTTTCTGCCAAAATTTGCCTTGGCGGCCATTATGATATTCTCAGGTTATAAAATGATTGCCGGTCTTGCGCATGTCACCCATTACGGTCCTTATGCCTTGATGCTAGCGATATTGACTGGCCTGCTGGTGTTTGAGCTGGGCATTTTTGAAGGTTTGGTCATCGCTCTGGTGGTGCACGCAGTTGTTCACTTTATGGTTTACAACATTCATGACAAAATGCCGGGGAAATCAGTTATCAAACGTTACTTCGAAAATCTTAAAAAGGAAGGTGGCAATTTGATGTAATTTGCCCGTAATATTGTTCAATAACAAGATATTGCAAACCTAAAGGGCAGGCGGACATGTTGCCTGCCCTTTTCAAAATAAATAAACACAAAGGAGACTCCGAATGTACAAGAAAATTATGGTGGCTGTTGATGGTAGTGAAACAGGCAATCAAGCAGTAGCCGAAGCTGAAAATATTGCCAATACTTATAATGCAACTTTATGTATCGTCCATTCTGTTGGGGGAGATACTGAAGCTGACAAAAATGCGGGTGCTGAGATACTGGCACAAGCCAAATCTTCCGTGAGTGGACTGAATATTGAGACGCGTCTTCTGGAAGCCGAAGTTGAATATGGGTTGAATGGTATTACCGAAGCCATTGCTAAGGCCACTGTCGATTGGGGCGCGGACTTGCTAGTCGTAGGGACAGCTAACCGTCGTGGCCTGGAACGTTTTTTTGTGGGTTCAGTAGCCGAACAATTGGTCGCCAAAGTCGATGCGTCAATATTATTGGTTCGTCCGCAGTAACAGTATAAGTAATTGAATCAATACGGTTTATAGTGTGAAAAAAGAAAATATAAAATCAGGGTTCATGTTACGCTGCTTTACCTGTTGGACGTTATCTAAATTATTTGCAGGATGTTCGAAACAAGATTTGCTGTGTGCAGCATTTAAAAAGCTTTATTGTTTGAA
>JAJFJI010000348.1 GCA_021774205.1 Nitrosomonas sp. | reverse complement strand
CGTTAGGTCAGGGTCTGTAATTAAAAAGGTAAACCACCGATTTTGTTGGTGGACTAACGAAGTTTGATAATTTTGGGATTTATTGGAAGTTCCCTCATTTTGAACCGCCTAAAGCTCAATAAATGCTCAACAAGCAATCAGTAAAAAGCACAGAGTTTAAGCCATGCAGCGTGGGAATGAAAGTACCATACTGTGTGGATAACGAAGTATCGGGAGAGAATCTTTAATTAAATGGCTGCGACAGTATGTTAGGCCGTTGCTTTTGTCCGTGTTTCTGGGCACAGTATTTGTTATTGAGTTTTCTGGTTTCGTGGCACTTCAATCGGTTTTCATTAAAGTCAGTGGACATTTGTTGTTAATTGATAGTGTAGATATTTTTTTATGGGAGTTGGGTGTTCAGCGACACGAAGCAGTTTAATAATTCAAGGCGGTTAATATTTTGGATTGAAGCAGTGCTTAAACCTAAAATCCTCAGTTGACCGCGACAGCAATAAGTCATCTCATGAAAAGAAGACGCATATTTTTCACGATGACACGCATCTTTAAGTTGCGGAACGCGATGATGCTGATAGCACGCCGTTCTTTCTTTATTACTGCGTTGCAATTCGTTGACATAACGCGTTATACCGTCTCGTTGCGCCTTGCCAAAAAGAAGCAACAACGCACGCTAAACACCACCCAACTGAGGATTTTAAGCTAAATCCAAAGGTAAGTTCCCTGTCAATGGGCATAGCGGCAGCGTATTTCAATCCAATTTAACAAAGAATAAAGCAGTTTTTGTAAAGATTGATGTGTTCCTTAATATGCTGTGATAAAGTTTTGGCATATCTTTTATATTTCTTGTTACTCAGATTAAAAGGTGATTATTATGTCTGTTGGTGAAATTTGTAACCGGGAAGTCATTATTGTACATCGCGATGAAACGGTGCAAAAAGCAGCCAAACTTATGCGTCAGCATCATGTTGGTGATGTCGTTGTTGTGGAAAACCAGAATGGTGTTTCGGCTCCAGTGGGAATTGTTACCGATCGTGATGTTGTCGTGGAAATTGTAGCGACCGGACTTGATCAGGCGACCATGACAGTTGGCGATATTATGGCGCAGGAATGGTTGTCGAAGGAATTTTTTGATCTTTCCAAGCTGACTAGCTATGAGCAAAAGAAGGAGGAGCGGAACCGCTCTTAGATTGGTATTTATTATAATATTAATCAATGTATTGCATGATATTTTGATGTTTATTTGTTCTCAAGGATTTGACCATAAATACGATGATTTGGAAACCTAACGTTACGGTTGCGGCAGTTATTGAGAAAGCGGGAAAATACCTGTTGGTAGAAGAGGTGCAATCTGCTGGTCCGGATTCAGTTTTTAATCAACCAGCAGGGCATCTGGAACCGGGTGAATCCATTGTCCAGGGCGCAATTCGGGAAACATTAGAAGAAACGGGTTATACGTTTGTTCCACAGTGCCTGGTTGGCATTTATTATTGGCATTTTTGCGCCAAGGATACGACATATCTTCGTTTTGCATTTTCCGGTTATATTAGCGATTATGACTCCAATCGGCCACTTGATACCGGTATCATACAAGCAGATTGGTATAGCGCTGATCAAATTCAAAAACTATTGCATCGTCATCGCAGTCCATTGGTAATGCAATGTATTCAAGACGATCTGGCGGGGAAACGTTATCCGCTGGAATTGCTTACCCACTTCGAAAAATAATGAAAAAAAAGCGTGTGATCGTCGGCATGTCGGGTGGCGTCGACTCATCTGTTGCAGCTTTCTTGTTGAAACAGCAAGGTTACGATGTCATCGGTTTGTTTATGAAAAACTGGGAAGATGATGATACGGATGCGTATTGTTCTTCCCGACAGGATTTTCTGGATGCGGCATCTGTTGCCGACGTCATTGATATTCCATTGGAGGTGGTAAATTTCTCCAAGGAATACAAAGAACGGGTTTTTAGCCATTTTCTTGCTGAATATCAGGCCGGGCGTACCCCAAATCCTGATGTGCTGTGTAATGCTGAAATTAAGTTTAAGGCGTTTCTTGATCATGCCGAAAATCTTGGCGCTGACTGCATCGCAACAGGTCACTATGCACAAGTACGAAAAGTTAATGGTACGTGTCAATTGTTAAAAGGAGAGGATGGCAACAAGGATCAGAGTTATTTTCTCTATCGGTTAAATCAGAAACAATTGGCTAGTACATTGTTTCCGGTTGGTCATCTCTATAAGCGGGAGGTACGTGAAATTGCCAAGGCACAGAAGTTGCCAAATTTTACCAAAAAAGACAGTACCGGTATTTGTTTCATCGGTGAACGTCCTTTCCGTGAATTTCTTAATCGTTATTTGCCGCACGAGCCAGGAGAAATCCAAACGCTTACAGGAAATGTCGTTGGCAGGCATATTGGTTTGATGTATTACACCATTGGACAGCGGCAGGGACTGGGGATAGGCGGCACTCGGCAAGGTAGCGATGCACCGTGGTTTGTGGTCGGAAAAAGAATGGCAGAGAATGTCTTAGTTGTGGTGCAAGGTCATGATCACCCTGATTTGTTTCGCCCGACGCTTACGGCTACGGATCTGACTTGGATTAGTGGCAAGAAACCGCACTGCAATTGGGTTTATGCGGCTAAAATCCGCTATCGTCAAGCTGATGCGCCTTGTGCCATCGCACGCTTCAATCACGATTTTTGCGAGGTTGATTTTGCTCAACTGCAATGGGCGGTGACGCCAGGGCAGTCAGTGGTGATTTATGAAAGCAAAGTCTGTTTGGGTGGTGGAGTGATTACAGGATAAAAGATGCACTTGTGCTTGTTCCAAACATTCAATCTGGAGTAGCCCGCTGATGTAGTTTCTCTGAGAGCTGGTTGCTGTGGCGACTAACCCGCTAAATTGGCCAGATCTGCATAACGTTTGCGTCATTTAAATTTCTGGAAAACGCAGCGACAGATAGCCTGTCGCGTAGCCAAACGCTATGTCGATCAATGTCAGGGAATCATATGAGTGCGCTAGTTTTTTATTAAAAATATTTGACGCAATCGATGGGAAGCGTCATGTTAAAATGCGTGCCTCGCAAAGACTAGAGACATGATGAATTTTTCTCCTATTACTGCACTTTCTCCCCTTGATGGGCGTTACCAAAGCAAAGTTGAGCCATTGAGGTTTTATTTCAGTGAGTTTGCGTTAATTCGCTATCGTGTACAGGTAGAAGTCGAGTGGTTTAAGGCATTGAGTAATGAGCCGGCTATCGTTGAAATTTTGCCTTTTTCGGCGATGACTCATGCACAACTGGATAGTCTGGTGACAAATTTTTCAGTGACGGATGGAGAAGCTGTCAAAGCCATTGAAGCACGTACCAATCACGACGTCAAAGCGGTTGAATATTGGTTGAAAGATAAGTTAGCGCAAAATGCAGAAGTTTCTAAAGTCGCAGAGTTTATCCATTTTGCCTGCACGTCAGAAGATATTAATAATCTTTCCCATGGGCTAATGTTGAAAAGCAGTCGTGATCAAGTCATGCTGCCAGCGTTAGAAGAAATTATTGCCAGTCTGGCTGAATTGGCGCATCAATTGGCTGATATCCCAATGCTTGCGCGTACTCATGGCCAACCCGCGACACCAACCACGCTTGGGAAGGAAGTTGCCAATGTTGTTTTTCGCCTGCAACGTGGACATAAACAGTTGGCATCAATTGCTATACTCGGCAAGATCAATGGAGCGGTGGGTAACTATAACGCCCATATGGCGGCTTATCCAAGTCTAGATTGGGAGAAAATGGCCCATCTTTTTGTTGAAAGACTTGACTTGGAATTTAATCCCTATTCAACTCAGATTGAGCCGCACGATACGATTGCTGAATTGTTTGATGCATATGCCCGAATCAATACCGTATTGCTTGATCTTAGTCGTGACATTTGGGGCTATATTTCGCTGGGTTATTTCAAGCAAAAAACCAGGGAAAATGAGGTGGGCTCTTCAACCATGCCGCATAAGGTCAACCCGATAGATTTTGAAAACTCGGAAGGCAATTTCGGTATTGCCAATGCGCTATTACGACACTTGAGTGAAAAACTACCGGTATCAAGATGGCAGCGCGATTTGACCGATTCCACTGTTCTTCGCAACATGGGCGTGGCACTTGGCCATACATTATTGGCTTATGATTCTTGCGCCAGGGGAATCAACAAGCTAGAAGTTAACTCGCAAAGATTAATGGAAGATCTGGATAATGCTTGGGAAGTTCTGGCTGAACCGATCCAGACTTTGATGCGCCGCTATGGGATCGCCAATCCTTATGAGCAACTTAAAGCGTTAACGCGTGGCAAGGGTGGCATCACCAAAGAAGCATTACATCAATTCATAAACGGTCTGGATATTCCAGATACCGCAAAAAAACAGTTGCTAGAAATGACCCCGCAGAATTATACGGGCAAAGCGACTGAACTGGCTCAAAGAATTAAAGTGTAGCCATAATCGCGACAATTTTCTTCATGTAAAAATATGGGCGGTTCGCGCCTATTTTTCGTGTTGTAACCAAACTGTGGCAATGTGTTGCTTTGTTAACCATGAAATGTCGCATCATTCCAGTTAGAATATTTCTAATCCGGTATCTGCATAAAATTTCATTTTTTTGCTTGAAATCAGAGAAATTATCCCAATATCCGTCGCATAGTAATTAGGAGGTACGATGACGATGCAAGACCCGCAGAATCCACAATCTAATCAACCGGAACTGACTTCAGCTGCAAATGCAGCGGAAGTAAAGGAAACTGTAGAAAATAAAGCCATGGAATCAGTCGATGAGGTGCGTCCTGATCTTGAGGGGTTATTGAAAGAAACGGAGTTGAAATCTGTTGAACATCATGATGCCTGGTTGCGTGCTAAAGCGGATGCAGAGAATATCCGTAAACGTGCCCAAACAGACGTGGCCAATGCACACAAATATGCGATTGAAAACTTTTCTACTGAGCTACTGGCCGTTATGGATAGCCTTGAAGCGGCGCTGACAGTAGAAAATGCAACGGTAGAGAATTTCAAAAATGGCATGGAATTAACACACAAGCAACTTGCCACGGTCTTTGATAAATTCAATATCAAAATGATTGATCCCAAGGGGGAGAAATTCGATCCGCACCAGCACGAGGCTATATGTACGGTAGATTCTGATCTCGCGCCGAATACAGTGGTACAAGTCATGCAAAAAGGTTGTATGTTGTATGACCGCGTTATCCGTCCGGCGCTGGTATCGGTTTCAAAAACAAAAGATACTTGAAATTACGACAATTACCACCACTTTTAGATATCAGTTATTCGACAAAAAATAATCTTTAAAAGGATCCAATTATGGCAAAAATTATTGGTATCGATTTAGGTACCACCAACTCATGTGTTTCCGTTATGGAAAACGGCAAACCCAAAGTCATTGAAAATGCTGAGGGCACACGTACGACACCTTCTATCGTTGCGTATACAGAAGATAATGAGATTTTGGTGGGTGCTGCCGCGAAACGTCAGGCGGTGACCAACCCGAAAAATACATTATTTGCTATAAAACGCCTGATTGGTCGACGCTATGACGAAGATATGGTACAGAAAGATATCCAGATGGTGCCATATAGCATTATAAAAGCGGACAATAATGATGCTTGGGTCGAAGTGCGTGATAAAAAAATTGCGCCACCCGAAATTTCAGCGCAAGTGCTGAAGAAGATGAAAAAAACCGCAGAGGATTATCTTGGTGAGCCGGTGACTGAAGCGGTTATTACTGTGCCAGCTTATTTTAATGATTCGCAACGTCAGGCAACTAAAGATGCCGGTCGGATCGCTGGGCTAGATGTGAAGCGAATTATTAATGAGCCGACTGCCGCCGCATTGGCTTTTGGTATGGATAAAAAAGAAGGGGACCGCAAAATTGCTGTTTATGATCTTGGCGGCGGTACCTTCGATATTTCGATTATTGAAATTGCTGAAGTGGAAGGTGAGCATCAATTTGAAGTTTTGGCGACTAATGGCGATACATTCCTTGGTGGTGAGGATTTTGACCTGCGTGTTATAGAATATCTAGTTGATGAGTTTAAGAAGGATAACGGCATTGACCTGAAAAATGACATGCTTGCACTGCAGCGGCTGAAGGATGCCGCGGAGAAAGCGAAAATCGAGCTTTCATCCAGTCAGCAGACCGAGGTTAATCTGCCTTATGTTACGGCAGATGCGTCGGGCCCAAAACATTTGGCCGTTAAAATTACCCGTGCCAAGTTAGAGAGCCTGGTAGAGGAGTTGATCGAACGTACCGTTAAACCTTGTCGTGTTGCGCTAAAAGATGCCGGTCTGTCTGCATCGGATATTGATGATGTCATTCTGGTGGGTGGGCAGGCGCGCATGCCTATGGCGCAAGAAAAAGTTAAGGAAATTTTTAATAAAGAGCCTCGCAAGGATGTGAATCCGGATGAAGCCGTTGCAGTTGGTGCAGCGATTCAGGGTGGCGTGTTGAAGGGTGATGTCAAGGATGTTTTGTTGCTGGATGTGTCGCCACTGTCGCTGGGTATTGAAACCCTGGGCGGCGTGATGACGAAGCTGATACAGAAAAATACGACTATCCCCACCAAGGCAAATCAGGTATTTTCAACTGCCGATGATAATCAATCCGCGGTCACGATTCATGTAATGCAGGGTGAGCGGGAAATGGCTTCTGGCAATAAAAGTCTGGGGCAGTTCAATTTGACGGATATCCCATCAGCGCCACGCGGTATGCCGCAAATTGAAGTGACTTTTGATATTGATGCCAATGGTATCTTGCATGTGTCTGCTAAAGACAAAGCAACCGGAAAGGAAAATAAAATCAAAATTCAGGCAAGTTCTGGTTTGTCAGATGATGAAGTCGATCGTATGGTCAAAGATGCGGAAGCACATGCCGAGGAAGATCATAAAGTATTTGAGCTGGTTTCAAGCCGGAACCAGTGTGACGCCATGATTCATTCAGTAAAAAAATCACTTGCGGAGCATGGTGATAAATTGGATGGTGATGAAAAGTCCAATATTGAAGCTGCCTTGCAAGATGCTGAAGAGGCTATCAAGACCAATGAAAAAGAAACCATTGATGCAAAAACTCAGGCGCTGACTGAGGCTTCGCACAAACTAGCTGAGAAAATGTATAGCCAAGAAGAGCAGACGCAACAAGCGGAGCAAGATCAAGCTGATGAGGGGTCAGCATCATCAGAAGACAAGCGTGAAAAAACGGTCGAAGGTGAAGTAGTCGATGCGGAATTTGAGGAAGTAAAAGGCAAGAAATAATTTTTTGATCTGTACTAAAACGCAGAGACCGTGGTAAGTTTATGAAAACTACCCGAGTGCTCTGCGTTTTGGCGTATGAGCGAATGTTAAGAATATCCCGTTCAAGCCAAGTGGGTTTTTTCGTGATGGTAGTAGGAAATAACTATGAGTAAACGCGATTATTATGAAGTACTCGGTGTGAGTCGTGATGCCGATGAAAATGAAATAAAAAAAGCCTACCGAAAGCTGGCGATGAAACATCATCCGGATCGGAATTCAGGAAATGCCCGGTCTGAAGAGTCGTTCAAGGAGGCCAAAGAAGCTTACGAAGTTCTAGCTGATTCCAATAAACGGGCAGCCTACGACCAGTATGGTCACGCGGGTGTCGATGCGAGTTCTGGCGGCGCAGGTGGTGCCCATGGATTTGGCGATGCTTTTAGTGACATTTTTGGTGATATCTTTGGTGGACGTAGTGGTGGTGGTGGACGGTCAAACATTCATCGTGGCGCCGACTTGCGTTATAACCTGGAAATCACGCTTGAGCAAGCCGCGCGTGGGACCGAGACTAAAATTCGTATTCCTGCAATGGAAGCATGTGAAACCTGTCACGGTGATGGCGCAAAACCCGGGACTTCACCCAAGACTTGTTCAACCTGCCATGGTCACGGCCAGGTAAGAATGCAGCAGGGGTTTTTCTCAATTCAGCAGACCTGCCCAAAATGTCACGGGAATGGAAAAATTATTTCCAGTCCTTGCACGTCCTGTAATGGGGCAGGGCGCATCAAACATCATAAAACGTTGTCGGTAAAAATACCGGTTGGTGTGGATGATGGTGACCGGATCCGATTGTCTGGTGAAGGTGAAGCAGGGGCCAATGGGGGCCCGCCCGGTGATCTTTATGTCGTTATTCACCTGGCAAGCCACTCCGTATTTCAGCGCGATGGTAATGATCTGCATTGTGAAATACCGATTAGCTTCAGTACTGCTGCGCTTGGTGGGGAAATAGAAGTGCCTACGCTTGATGGCCACGCAAAAATAAAAGTATCATCGGAAACCCAGACCGGTAAAATTTTTCGTTTGCGCGGAAAAGGTATAAAAGGCGTACGTAGCCATAGTAATGGTGATCTGCTGTGCCATGTTGCGATTGAAACCCCGGTGAAATTGACGGCGCGTCAGAAGGAATTGCTGCATGAGCTGGAAGAGTTGAGCCAGAAAGATAATTCTCGTCACAGTCCGCGTCATAAATCATGGATGGAAAAAGCGCGTGAATTCTTTTCGGAGTGACCTGGTTTTTCGAAGTCCAGTAGTTGATGCAAGCTATTGTTTGAAAATTAATTTTATCATTAAAGTCACAGCCGAAATGGATATTCTTTAGTTTTACCTAATTGCCAATTTATGTTTTAACTGGCAATTCTCGGCAGCGCAATTATTTTTTGGAAGTATTAAGGAATGGCAACATGAATCTATGACTGTCTCATTTGAGATACACATTTTCTAAAATACTGAACAATTGACGTAAAAAGCGCTAAACCGTTTGCATGTAGTTCATGCGTTAAGTAACCTTTACCCTGTGTATGACAAGGTTTTTTCCTTGTGCATTCAGACTAGTTTTAGGAAGGTGTGCGTTAACACATCGATAACGCATCGATTATGATTCCAAGAAATTACCAAAAGAGTGGAGGTTTACGTGTTGCTAACTCATCATAAGAAACTAAAAAAAATGACGCTTGCTTTGTGCGGCGCATTTCTTTTTTCGTCGTATGTCTTTGCGGAAGAAGGTTATAAGCATGAAGCGGGGCAAAAAGAAGGTTATGGGCTTAAAGAGGGGGAAAAAGCCCCTCTTTTTGGGCATGAAACTCATCAAGCAGAACAGCCCCTTGATACGGGTCTAATTGAGAGCCTGACGGGTTTTAACTATAACGAAACAAGCTTCATGCAATCACTGGGTGTTAAGTTCGGTGGTTTTACTGAAATTGGTTTTGCCGGTAATCCCAAAGATCCAGATGGAACCAATGGGCCAGTTACTTTTGCTGAGAAACCCAATAATTTCAGGTTGCATCAGGTTTATGGTTTCATTGAGCGTGAAGTAGACAGAAGCACGGATACTATCAGTTTTGGTTTTCGTGCTGATGTGATGTATGGAACCGATGCCCGTTTTTCATCGGCACGCAATTTTGATACGAATGTTCTTAACACCACCAATGATAAAAATTTGATATTTCCACAGGTCTATGGGGAAATGTTTTTACCAGTCGGTAATGGCGTTACTGCAAAGGTTGGCCATTTTTATACGCTAATTGGTTATGAAGTGGTTCCTTCCACTGGCAACTTCTTTTTCACGCATGCCTACACCATGCAATATGGTGAACCATTTACGCATACAGGTGCGTTGTTG
>JAJFJI010000347.1 GCA_021774205.1 Nitrosomonas sp. | reverse complement strand
ACGGCAGTAAGCACCACCGCTTAAGCTGGCAACGGTTTCGAACACTTTAGCTGCGCGCGTATCCCGCCCCTCCTGGAACATAAACATAGGCGTTTTTAGTACACCCAACTGACCCGCCAATTGAAAGATCTTTTTGCTGTTTTCTTCGCAGGCATCACCAATGTAAACGGCAGCGGCAATGCGTTGGCGGCCTGTTTCCTCGACCAAATGCTGCAACACGCGTGTTATTTGTGTATGTCCCGCCATGCAGGTAACGCCAGTCATCAAACGCAGCAAAGCCTTGGCGTTATCAATCCAAGCCGTCGCCTTGAATTCGTCAAATCCACGAAAATAAGCAAGTTGCACTTGTAGCGACCCAACTTTTTCAACGGCCTTGAACATCTCACTCTGCATCTGGCAGGCGTGATCCCAGGCGGGTTTTCGGCTGGCAGTGGCGTCAATAATAAACGCCAACCGGCCCGCCGGGCCCGCCCCGCTAGCGCGCGGCGTTTGCTTGACCCGCTGCAAGAAATCACTGATTTCTTTTTTCGAAGCGGGCTGATGCGGGACAATTTTTTTCATTACTATTCTCGCAAAGGTATTATCAAGTTGACTATATCAAAAAACTGCCGTACCGATCGACGGTTACACCGTATACAATTAAGTTAAGTCATAATTTGAGCGCACTAAACCGACGCATCTGTCATTCGCGCTGACGAGTTAGCTCATGTAAAACCTCAGCTCGGTTATTGTTGTACTGTTCAGTACTGTGAGGAACTGAAGGTAATACTTCTCTGTGTACTGCCGAATAGCCCTTCAGTTTTATCTGCAAACAATAAGGGTCAGCGTAATATTTACAGGCCATTATCAAGCGTCCGAATTGAGGTTTTTGTTCGGCTTTTCTATTTTCTTTGTTTCCAATAACCCGGCTTTTTATGAAGATTCATCACCGCCAAGATAAATATTCCATCTCTCTCTTCAGAATACAAGACGCCATATGGGAATCGCCTCACCAAACACCGCCTGATTTCACTTTCGAGCACAGTCTATGCCTTTGGAAATTTGGCTGACCGTGTTATTGCTGAATAATCCTCAGCGCAAAGTCATATCCTAACCTTGGCTCAACCTCCTTGTAATAACCGATTGCCTTATTGAATTCTTCTTCCGCCTCCGGGTGGAACGAAAAACTCATTTATCAAATTTCTTCCAAATTTTATCGAACACTTCCTGCTTTGGAGCGGCATCTATTGATCCCGACCCCAGTTCAGCTAATCGGCTTATAGCACCTTCCGCCCACCGCTTGTCAACTTCTCATTCTATCTAATTTAGGCTGCGGAGCAATGAATCGACTACCAAGGCACGTTTTTCAACTCAACTGAACGATACAGCCTTATCGATTAGTCTTTTGTATTCATTTTATTACCTTTGTTGTGATCTATATTGCCAAATGTAAGCATCTAATAACGATATATCGCTAAGGATGGCGAGGTCTATCACCTCATTAGTTCATGCCCATGATAGGCGTACACAAGTCTTCGATATCACGATGACATAAGCTAAACTGTTAATAGAGCCACACTGCATACTGTATGATTTCAGATGAAAATCGATGACGTTTGTATAGGGTCGCTGAATGATACATTCCGCTATTGTCCCCCAGAAATGGTTAATTTGACAGTACCCCCAAAGCGTCTGAGTTGGTTTTATTGTTATTCCAACGTTAACTTACGCCCCTCCGCAGCAGCGGCCCGTTGCATTGTGTGAAGTGTCACACTTGTATTTGAAGAGTCAGGCAATCTATCCAACGTTTGTCGGCTTGTTTTCATTCGTTTTCTGGCGAGCTCCTTTTCACGATCTGGGGGTGCCATCCGCACCGCCTCCCCCCTTTCACCTAATTCTTCTTCAATCTCCTTACCGATAACAACCCGCTGAGATTGAGAAAATCCTTTCTGACTTCATTCTCTGCATATTCGCCTAGAAGCACCAAATCAATATCAATAACCCGCTCCGGGATCATATCCAGTTCAAGATGTTGAAATTCCTTCGCACGGCGACTTAGTAGACATGCCCTAAATTCTCTATCTATCAAAGTTATTTTTACGTCTATTTGTCATGTACTTATCTAGTACTAAATCGGTATTCATGGGCTATTTACGTTGGGCTATAGGATGGCTATATTTAGCTTATCTTTATTTCCCAATAAAAAAATTCCCATGAGTATTTTTACCGAGATCGAACGACTTATTAACGAACATGGCTCTTCCACGATACTTAAAGGGCGCATCCTTCTTTTGAAGGAGAAGCATGCTGTATTCGTAAGCGAGAACATTACGCACAAAACGAAGATCGCTGAACTTGGGACGCAGGTGCGTCAACTTAACAATGAAATAACTCAACTTCATGAAATTAAAGAAAAGCTTAGTTTCGATAACAAACAACAGAAAAGTCAAATTGAGCGTTTTCATAATTTAGGCCCTAAAGGACGTGTTTGTGACCACTACGGATATGAAAAACTGAAGTCTCACCGTTTTTAGATTACCAAGGTGCGTAGTAGATATGAGCCTAGGATAATTTTAATAGGTTTTGCTCTGTTTAAAGCAAACCTCCAAAAAAAGTTACTTCTGGGTGCAGGCATTCCATTAACAATTTTCAGTGAGGTAAAGTATGCAATTAATATTGCCACAAAATCAGAAGCGTGAAACTGCAGTGAAAAATATATATACTGAATTTCCAAAACACTTTGAAATCGTTAACGTTAATACGCCAGAATTGATCAGAGAGTCTTTAAGCTTGCGCTATCAAGTGATGTGTGTTGAGCATTCACTTGCAGATAAATACATGCATCCCGGTGAAATGGAAAGGGATGAGGATGATGATAGATCAGTTAGCGTTCTTATTAAGCACACCCCAACAGGAAAATACATAGCAACGGCCAGACTAGTTCTGCAAAATGCATCCACGCTTGGGCGCCCATTGCCAGTTGAAAAGCATATGAAGATAGAAGGCAATGATGTCAATTTTATTTCCTTACCAAGGAATGAAGTGGCCGAGGTTTCACGGTTCACGGCGTTACGTGAATTCTCAGGCCGTAACTATGAATGCTTCCCGCATATCAGTTTGGCGTTATGTGCTGGCCTTATTCATATGAGTGCAAAAAATAATGTACGATACTGGATATCCGGCATGACACCAGGACTGAATAGACACATGCGTAACTATGGTTTTGATCTCACTGAAGCTGGTCCAATAGTAGATTATCATGGCCCACGCAAACCATTCTTCGGTAATTTAGTTGACGTGCTTAAAAAGGTTCATTCTGTTGATGAAAATATATGGAGGCTAGCAACGAATAACGGGCAATATTGCTTTGATGATTTGCAGTCAGCCGCATAATTTATCGAAAGTATATAACTGTTTGATTTAATTTGAGTGCGTAAATGGGCAGTTTGCTAACCAAACTATGCAAAAACACGTTCAGGCGCTATTGTCAAATGTGGTGTATGACGAATCAAGCTATTTAGGGTTGCAGGAGCTGTGGATTAGAGATCCTCAGGCTACCCGATTAGAACTTTTAATTGTCCCTACAAAAGCAGGGAGTAACTCAGGCCAACAACAGCACATGCTGCAATTACTGGAACAATACCAACTTTATATCGAAAAAGGGCGACAAAAGTACCGGCACCTATTAAAAGGGAAAACCATTCAAATGTTGATCCAAATCCTTGAGGCCAAAGCACATGGTACGCGAAAAAGACCGCCAGATTGAGAATGACACCAACCACAGCAGCAGTGATGCCTATTAAAGGTGCTGTGAACCTAACATTATGCCTCGTTGCCTCAACCGCTGGTCCACCTAGCAAGATAAACAGGAAGGAAGGCAAAAAAGTAAAAAGTGTTGCAATACCAGCACCTGCGGCACCGGCCAATAACAGCATCTCGGGGCCAAATATTTCTTTCGTCCAACCCCCAACAAAGCCAACGAATGCAACAACCATGATCAATGGGCCTGGGGTTGTTTCGCCCAACGCAAGGCCATCAATCATCTGTGTACCGCTCAGCCATGCATAGTTTTCTACGCCTCCCTGATAGACATAGGGCAAGACTGCATAGGCACCACCAAAAGTAACAAAAGCAGCCTTGGTGAAGAACCAACCCATTTGAGTAAGCGTACCCTCCCAGCCATACGTTATCGAAAGCATAACCATCACAGCCCCCCAGACGGTAATGCCTATCAAGGAGAACGAAAGAAATCTAACCCATTTGAATTTAGCGTATTCAGGTATAGGCGTGTCATCATCAATCAGAGCAGGACCAAAAGATTTACCTAAAGCTGAATGATGACCACCTACCCTAAATTTTTCAGGTAAAAAATGTGAACCCGCATAACCAATGATCCCTGCCATTAGCACAATATACGGAAATGGGACATCAAAGATGAAAATTGCCAAGAAAGCCAACACGGCCATAATACGAAGTACGTTATTTGTTAAAGCCTTTGAGCCGATACGATAGGCCGCAAAAACTACGATTGCCGTTACGGCTGGCTTGATCCCGTACAATACACCCGCTACCGCTGGCACATTACCATAGACCAGATAGATCCAGGTCAGCGCGATAAGGATGAAAAACGATGGCAGAACAAACAGAACACCCGCAGCTACACCACCCCATGTGCCATGCATCAACCAACCGATATAGGTAGCTAATTGTTGTGCTTCAGGCCCTGGCAAAACCATTGTGTAATTGAGCGCATGTAAGAAACGATGCTCAGAAATCCATCTCCGTTTCTCGACCAATTCCTGGTGCATCATACTAATTTGACCAGCTGGCCCACCAAAACTGATAAATCCAAGTTTCAGCCAATACAGAAACGCATCCAAGAAAGATACTGGTTCCGGCCGCACGGCTACTTCATCCGCAATCTTTGTCATTTAATTACAACCCCAATAGTGTGTGTTTTTGCTTTTAAGTGCCACCAGTATGTTAATGAGGAATGAATCCTCACTAACAATATTATAGGATTGCCTGTTTCTAATAGATTGTTACATTAGAATTACTATATATCTGATATATAACGATAAAAGTCACATACCTAAATATTCAGTCGCCCTGAGTTGGATAATTTGCCTCTTTGAAGTTTCAATCTTTAACCTGCCTAAGCATAGCATCAACATCGGTATATTTAACCAACACGGATTCAAGCTTACCGTCGTTTTGCAAAACTAAACTTGGAAATCCACTAATACCGATAGAGCGAGCCATCGCTATCTCGTCGAGTAATCGTTGTTGCGTTTTATCGGCAACCAGTTGCGCTGAAAATCTGCCTTGATCCAGGCCTATCTCTCCAGCCAGTTCAATCAGGGTTTCATTGTCAGAGGGGTTTCGGGCTTGCCGATAATAAGCTTGTTGAATTTGCCGAGTCATCGAAACATCGAATTCATCGCCCTGCTCTCTGGCGGCTATGACTGCGCGGCAAGCTGGATAAGTCGCCCGGCGAGGTTGGCACTTTGTCCAGAAATCATAATTAAATTCGACACCGGGAATGAGCTGTTCGATACGTTGCCAGTTTTGTTGCACCATTTGCCGGGTTGATTCAGGCATGATTTCATCCGCATCTGGCGCAAGGCCACCGAGTAAGCGGATAAGCTCGATATTCTCGGGCAGTTGCTCCGTGAATTGTTGGTAAACCGTCGAGAAACCAAAGCACCAGCTACACATCGGATCGTGCACGTAAATTAGCTTCTTACTCATTTCGTTTCAGACTCAAAGTGTTGCATTAAGTTGTGGATGATTGCGTCGCAGCTCTCGATTGAGTCTATTCCGGCAACACTCTTGCCGGCCTGCCAGTAATCGCGTTCACCGGTTTCATCGAGCAATGATTTTTTCAATTGCCAAATCGACTTTAAGGCATAGATAGTGCGCATCCAATGTTTGGTTTTGTTACCCGAAAGCATCCAGCGCGCCAGCCAACCAGACTGCAAGCCACTGCGCTTGATATAGTCGGTGTTGATGACCGCAACCGGCACGCCGGTAATTCGCTCCGAGAGTACAATGTCGGATTCTTTTGCAATGAGTATAGCCTGCTTATAAACTTCACTAGCCTGACATTCTTTGCTGGCGATAAACCGGGTGCCCAATTGGCAGGCCGAATAACCAATATCGAGCGCCTGCTGCATACCATTTGAATCACCGACACCACCGGCGCAGACTAATGGCACATCGAGTGATTGAAGTTCGTCATAAAGTATCTGCACTGATTTTGTCCCGGCGTGACCACCAGCGCGGTTATTGACGCAAATCAAGCCATCGGCACCATTGTCGAGGCCGATCTTGGCCCATTTCATTTCGGTGACATCATGGTAAACCAAACCCCCGAAGGCGTGCACGCGTTCCGCCACCCAGCCGGGTTTACCTAAAGAGGTGACAAAGAACCGCACGCCCTCTTCCAATGCGATATCAATCCACTCGGACATACGCTCCTGATATTTTTTCGATGACTTTTCGATTAACGCATTCATGCCGATTGGGCGGTCGGTTAGTTCACGAATCATGCGAATTCCTTCCCTGAAATCGTGGCCGTAAACATAGGTTAACGAAATCGGCTGCAATATTCCCAGACCGCCCGCAGCAGACACTGCGGCGACCAGTTCTGGGTTGCTACAAGGATACATTGGCCCGCCGATAACGGGATAATCGATACCCAGCAATTCGACAAATTGCTGGGCGGCGGCAGGTAGAAGCGGTTTATTCATCTTATTTTTTATACCCCAGCAGCCAGGTCGCGTGTACACGGGCAACGACTTCGCCCGCTTCGTCAATTAATTCTGCGGTGACTTTCACCGGTGAATTATCGTCTATTTCACTCGACAATCCGAACTTGGCTGTGGCTGTGAGTTTACCGCGCGCTTTTTTAACATATTCCGCTTCAATCCCGAGCAAGATGCCACGCATGGTATCCGGGATGGTGGATAACACGGCGAGCCCGGTTGCGATTTCACCGAGGTTAATCAAGGCAATGGCATGGATCGATTTAAGGTGGTTACGCACTTTCCTACGGTCTTTAATCGAGACCCTGGCGTGACCCGGTGAGAGCGCTTCCACTCTGGCGGAAATGCTGCCGCTATAGGGCGCAATGTGACCGAGCGCAAAACTGAACAGGCGATCTCCGGCAGGAAAAAGCTGCAATTTGTTCCACCATTTGACTATAAAATTTTCACTAGCTGCTTGCATCGTGCCATCACTTTACAATATTGCTCGACGCAAGATTTTAGCAGTTACCATCGCCACAACAAGCTTTTGTTGACCAACGTTACTTCACTTGTTTTGTAAATAGCGAGCATTGGCGGTAATAAAATCAATAAAAAAAGTTTTAAATAGGATCTGTTAATCTTTAGGTTCTCGGTTCGAGTCCTGCTCAGGGAGCAATACTTTTCTTAGACTTACACTGGCACATGCTGAGCATCGTATTTTTATGTTTTAGGTCAATGTGATGCTCAGCTGTAATTGTCACTTATGCTGACGGGATACAGTCTTCGATATCACGATGACTAAGTTAAATCGATGATAGAGCCACATTGCGTGCTGAAGGAATTCTGGTGGAAATCGTTGGCGCTTGTGTTTGTATGGAACCACTGAATTCTTTATTCCGCGTTAGTCGCTCAGAAATGGTTAATTTGGCAGAACCAGTCAGCCAAATTAACAACAAAGATCATTTATACGGATAAAATCGTTCGGATAGAAGTCGGAACTGGCTGTTAATCCATTTCATGAACAGTTAACAATATGATAAGAGTTCCCTATTTTTTAATTGTCTTTTCATTTAAAGACATAACTATATAATATATAAAACAATTGCATCTCAATAGAATCTTTATTAGATGAAAGATGGAAACAGCTCAGCATTTTATTTGATCTTCAATCTATATCCAATTATTTTGTAACTGGTCAACACTACAACTTATTATTAAGTTGTTTTTGACTGTCACAGATGCTATTGATTGAGATAAGATACTATCCAACAAGGAGGGCCTGATGGATCGTCGTCACGATCTGGACTGGTTGCGCGTCTTGCTGTTTGCACTGCTGGTACCACATCACGTAGCAGTCGGCTTTGTGGATTGGGGCGTTGATATATACCGCTTTGTCAACAACCAGTTGGCTGGTGACGGAATGACACTGTTCATTTATTGGAGCCATAGCTGGCGCCTGCCATCGCTTTTTCTAATTTCAGGGATTGGGACATATTTCCTAACACGTCGCGGAATCGGGCTGCAATTCATGGCAGGCCGTATTGGGCGACTTATGGTTCCGGCGATCTTCGGGTTTTTCGTCCTCAACGTGTTTGGCGGTTATGCAATCGCCGTAATGACAGGCGATCCCCGTGACTTTACTTCATTCTCGTCGGATTGGCTGACCCACCCCGCACCGCATCAGGCGCAACATCTCTGGTTTCTCTTCAGCCTCATGCTTTACACACTGCTGTGCTGGCCGCTCTTTGCGCTGCGCACACGCCTGGAAAACCTGAACCTTTCGCCCGCCATACTCATCGTAGGTTTGGTCAGTGCTTCAGCACTAGCAGTTGCCACCGTAAAACCGTACGCGGCAGCGCTTACCGGAGACGGGTATCAATTTGCATACTATCTCATTCTCTTTGCTGGCGGCTATATGATCGGCACCCGACATCACGCCGTACTGGACTGGGCTGCACGCAACGCATGGGTTCTATTGCCTACAGCGATTGCTCTCTTTATGGCCAAGGTCACTCTACTGACCCTCACCCTCACCGCCGACATTTCAACAGGCGAAGCATTGGCAAGAGGCGGTTGGGTGCCGCTTGGTTTGGAACCGCAATACGCAACGATATACTCGGTGATCGAAGCAGCCACCGCCTGGACATGGTGCATC
>JAJFJI010000346.1 GCA_021774205.1 Nitrosomonas sp. | reverse complement strand
GGCACTACTTCCTTGTTGCAACGATCTGGCACCAATGTCGCCCCCTTGCGCGACAAGTTAAAGCAAAGTGTTGAGCGCTTACCTAAAGTTGCAGGTACAACCGGAGAAATTAGTATTTCACGTGACCTTGTCAATATGTTTAACCTCGCTGACAAGGAAGCGCAAAAACGTAGCGATCAATTTATCGCTTCTGAAATGTTTCTCTTAGCAATACTTGAGGATAAAGGTGAATCCGGCAGGCTGTTAAAACAGCATGGCGCCAACCGCGCTGCGCTTGAACAAGCTATCAATGCAGTCCGTGGTGGTGAAAATGTGGCCAGTGCCGAGTCAGAAAGTAGCCGTGAATCCCTGAAAAAATATACATTGGATCTCAATGAGCGTGCGCGCATAGGCAAACTTGATCCAGTGATTGGCCGTGACGATGAAATTCGCCGCACTATTCAGGTGCTACAGCGGCGCACCAAGAACAATCCAGTCCTGATTGGCGAACCTGGTGTTGGTAAAACCGCCATTGTGGAAGGACTTGCGCAGCGGATCGTTAACGACGAAGTACCAGAAAGCCTCAAGAATAAGCGAGTGCTGTCGCTCGATATGGCGGCATTATTGGCAGGCGCCAAATTTCGTGGTGAATTCGAGGAACGCCTTAAAACAGTCCTAAAAGAAATCGCTCAGGAAGAAGGCAACATTATTTTGTTTATTGATGAAATGCATACCATGGTTGGCGCCGGCAAGGCAGAAGGCGCAATCGATGCTGGCAACATGCTAAAACCAGCACTAGCGCGCGGAGAATTGCATTGTGTGGGCGCAACCACCTTGGATGAATATCGCAAATATATTGAAAAAGATGCGGCGCTGGAACGACGCTTTCAAAAAGTTTTAGTTAACGAACCTACTGTGGAAGCAACGATTGCGATCTTGCGTGGCTTGCAGGAAAAATACGAAATTCATCATGGGGTTGACATCACAGATCCAGCAATTGTTGCTGCTGCTGAGTTATCGAATCGTTATATTACCGATCGTTTCTTACCGGACAAAGCCATTGATTTAATCGATGAGGCTGCAGCACGGATTCGCATGGAAAGGGATTCGAAGCCGGAAGTGATGGATAAGCTCGACCGCCGCCTGATTCAACTCAAAATCGAACGTGAAGCAATTAAAAGGGAAAAAGATGAAGCATCGCAAAAACGCCTCGGCCTGCTGGAAGAAGAAATAAGCAGGCTCGAACGTGAGTACGCTGATCTGGAAGAAATCCTGAAAGCTGAAAAATCCCGCGCACAAGGCTCTCAGCATATCAAGGAAGAACTGGAGAAGCTTAGAAATGAAATTGAAATTGCAAAACGTAAAGGCGATTTGGAAACGGCGTCCAAACTACAGTACGAACGCATTCCGCAACTAGAGACACAGCTTGCTGAACAAATTCACCGGACCGAAAACACAACGCAGCATGATGAAGTAAGCAAACCAAAGTTGTTCCGCACACAAGTTGGCGCAGAAGAAATTGCTGAGGTGGTCTCGCGCGCTACTGGCATTCCTGTGTCAAAAATGATGCAGGGTGAACGAGAAAAGCTTTTGTTAATGGAACAAAAACTGCACCAACGTGTGATCGGCCAGGATGAAGCGGTACGATTGGTGTCTGATGCAATCCGTCGCTCACGTGCCGGACTTTCCGACCCCAATCGCCCATATGGCTCATTCTTGTTTCTGGGCCCTACCGGCGTTGGCAAAACTGAATTATGCAAGGCACTAGCAGGATTTCTGTTTGATTCTGAGGATCATCTGGTTCGTATAGACATGTCGGAATTCATGGAAAAACATTCCGTAGCGCGACTAATTGGCGCACCACCCGGTTACATTGGTTATGAAGAAGGCGGCTATCTTACTGAAATCGTAAGAAGAAAACCTTATTCGGTGATCTTACTCGATGAAGTAGAAAAAGCGCATCCTGACGTATTCAATGTTCTGCTTCAAGTGCTCGATGACGGACGTATGACGGATGGTCAAGGCCGTACGGTAGATTTTAAAAATACCGTGATTGTCATGACGTCTAATCTAGGGTCACAAATGATTCAGGATATGTCCGGCGGCGATTATCAGGCGATAAAACTAGCGGTAATGGGTGAAGTAAAAACGCATTTTCGTCCCGAATTTATCAATCGTATTGATGAAATCGTTGTTTTCCATGCGTTGGATGAGAAACATATCAAATCGATTGCACAAATTCAATTGCAATATTTAGAATCTCGTCTGGCCAAGATGGAAATCGAACTGCAGATATCGGATTCGGCATTGACCGAACTTGCACGAGCAGGTTTTGATCCTGTTTTCGGTGCGCGCCCATTGAAACGCGCCATTCAGTCGCAAATTGAAAATCCGCTGGCGAAGAATATTCTGGAAGGAAAATTCGCCGCCAAAGATACCATTAAGGTAGACTGTGATAATGGCAAGATGACATTTACTAAGCAATGAATAGGCATCCAAAAAAGAAGACGGTAGCATATAAGAAGGATATGGGGTTATTACGAACGATTATAGGGCGCTAAGTTTAACTACAACCGACAATTTGTTGCTGTAATGTTGAATGTGCTTAAAAAGTGTTCGTTTAAGGTAAAATACTATTTTTTTATTTGGTAAACTATCTCATGCTAAAAGGTAGCCTGGTTGCGCTTGTCACGCCAATGGATGAAGATGGGGGGCTGGATGTGGCACGCTATCGTGCGCTGATTGATTTCCACATCGCACAAAATACAGATGGTATCGTGGTGGTTGGAACAACAGGCGAATCTCCCACGGTAGATTTCGACGAACATCATTTGTTGATGCGGACAGCGGTCGATCATGCCGCCGGACGAACACCTATTATCGCTGGTACTGGTGCGAATTCTACGCGCGAAGCAATTGATTTATCGATTTTCGCCAAAAATTCGGGGGTTGATGCTTGTTTATCAGTAGCGCCCTACTATAACAAACCAACTCAGGAAGGATTGTATCAGCACTTTAAAGCAATAGCGGAAGCTGTCGATATTCCGCATATTTTATATAATGTTCCGGGTCGAACCGTTACGGATATCGGCAATGATACGGCATTGCGACTGGCAAAAATTCCAAATATCGTTGGTATTAAAGATGCAACCGGTGATATTGGACGGGGATCTGATCTGTTGCATCGTGCGTCGCAGGATTTCGCCATATATAGCGGAGATGACGCTAGTGCACTGGCAACTCTATTGCTAGGCGGGCATGGCGTTATTTCGGTTACTGCAAATATCGCGCCGAAATTGATGCATGAAATGTGTGCAGCAGCGTTTGCCAACGATTTGATAACCGCCCGTAATATCAACAACCAACTCTTGAGGTTACATCAGGATTTATTCGTCGAAGCAAATCCTATCCCAATTAAGTGGGCAGTTGCACAAATGGGACTGATTGGCACTGGTATCCGCCTGCCTTTGACACCATTATCAACTCAACATCATGAACTTGTCCGAAAAGCAATGAAGCTGGCAGAAATTGACAACGTTTAAATGAAAAAAAAGTCGAATATGAAATGGCAGAACCAACTCGTCCCGTACATTGTCATTGTACTAATGGCCTCATTAATTTTTACAGGCTGTAATTTCTTCCCAGAGAAAAAAACGATTGATTACAAGTCAGCTGGAAAATTACCCCCATTGGATGTCCCGCCTGATTTGATCGCACCGACTGTTGATGAGCGTTATAGTATTCCTGACACCAATTCACCAGACAATGCAACATTTTCTACCTATAACCAAGAAAGCGGCGGCCAACCTATAACGTCATCGTCGACTTCCCTGCTACCCATGTCTGACCAGGGCGCTCATATTGAGCGCGCTGGAACGCAGCGCTGGCTAGTTGTTCCTCAGCCACCAGAAACTGTCTGGCCAATCATTAAAGAGTTCTGGCAGGAACTAGGATTCCTGATCAAGATAGAAAATCCTGAGACCGGTATCCTGGAAACTGACTGGGCTGAAAACCGTGCAAAAATTCCGCAGGATTTTATTCGCACTATTCTTTCTACCGTTCTGGACAGTTTGTACTCGACTGCTGAACGTGACAAATTCCGCACCCGACTGGAACGCGGCCAGAGTGGCACAACCGAAATTTATATCAGCCATCGTGGCATGGACGAGGTAATCGAGGGGGGTAGCACTCAACGCACAATCTGGCAACCCCGCCCTGCGGATCCAGATCTGGAAGCGGAAATGCTTTCTCTCTTAATGCTGCGTTTTGGTGTCGAAGAAGAACGTGTAAAACTTGAAATGGCTACGATTAATAATACCGCCCAGGCACGGGCATATATTGATCCCGAACAAAAAGATGTGCTTATTGTAAATGAATCATTTGATCGTTCATGGCGCCGCGTTGGACTGGCGCTTGACCGCATTGGTTTTACCGTTGAAGATCGAAACCGCCTAGATGGAATTTATTTTGTACGCTATGTTGATCCTGACACAGATAGCAAAAAAAGCGGCGATGATGATGGAATTCTGTCAGGACTCATTTTCTGGGGCAAAGACGATACACCGGTAGCCGAAAAATACCACATTCAAGTGAGTGAAACTGGCGCGAGCAGAAGTCATGTCAAAGTGTTGACAGAAAATAATACGCCTGCAAACGCTAAAACCACCAGCAGCATCCTAAACTTGCTGCATGATCAACTAAAATAACGTCATTTCTATATTAAAAGTTGCAAAACAAGCTTATCAATGAATAGAAGCAAGTTAAACCACGAAATCCCCACAAAAAAGGCCGTCCATCAGGACGACCTTTTTAGCATAATTATTTTTTAATCTATTGTGTATTGATGCTTCTTCTACGTTATTTGGATGACGCTGCTTCTATGTTATCTGGATCCTCACCAGCAATGATTTTTTCGTAGTTTGCTTTTTCTGTTTCAGGCAACGCCTGACCTGGTCTTCCACAGGCAGTTAAAGTAAATGCTATCAAGATCGCGGCAAAAATAGTGAATCTCATTATATAATTTTCCTTATCAAGAGTAGTTCATAGCGAAGTATGAAAGGCTAGTATATAACGAAAACAACCCGTCATTCAAGCGTAACAACCACCCTTTATTTATACACTAGCTATTGTTTTTAAAAAAAAAATAACTTCCAACCGAATAGATAATTTACATTGGTAGGATAATCTCATTCACACTGAAGTTTTAATACTTTGAATATATGCAACATTATTTTTGACTACCAAAGACTTATCACATTATTCTTTCTGGTAGCCCTGTATTTCAGAAATTTATTTCTATAGAGAAACCATGCACCTCACTGCTCTCCCGCCAAGATTCTCACACAGAAATATTTAACTGGACAGACAGTCTACACTTAAAAATCCACAAACTTTTTACCCGCTCCCCCATATTTTGGCGCTGGACCAGGTAGTTATTGTAAACAGCAGCACCGAAGACACCGCAGAAAATACCGCATTTGACCTTTATTAAATAAATATTGGATTAATTAAAAACGAGATTAATCAACTCACTGATAACAAAGTAATATATTCTGCAGCGCTCCCCAGTCTAATTCGCGGTTCTGCAGACGATCGGCCGTCATTTACCTGAAACACCAAAATGCATCTAAATCGTTGACAGTTTGTGCTGATTGAACCGGAATTAGTGATTTTTTGATTGCTTGTCAGTGCGTTTGACAGCCAATCCGACTTCCAGTACATTTCAATTTGATGAAAAAAAAGCGTTTATTTTTCCTATACCCCTGTGTCCTTATCCACAGAGATGATAATGGATACTTGTTGTCGGTACCTGACCGGATTGCTTTTTTTATGCTTCGAGACACAGAAATTTGCTAATGCGCATCACTAGCTATTTTTTCACGCTACTGTTTTTGCTGTTTACAAGCGCGGTGTGTGCCGACA
>JAJFJI010000345.1 GCA_021774205.1 Nitrosomonas sp. | reverse complement strand
TGACCGAAGCGTTGCGCAGACAAATACCTGTGTGCAATCAGCTTAAGTTAATTGCACTTTCCATGGGCGGGATGATCGCGATCGACTGGATGACTCGCTATCCAGAAGAAATACATTCCGTAGTTTTAATCAATACCAGTGCCCGACCTTTTTCGCCGTTTTATCATCGTCTAAGATGGGCGATTTACCCAAAGATGTTGAAGATGATTTTTCGGTCAACGCACAAAAAGGAAGCGGATATTTTGGCTTTGACTTCTAACCAGCATAGTCATGACAGTCAACTACTTGAATTTTGGCGACAATGGCAGCAACAATACCCGGTGTCTACAGCCAGCGCCATAAACCAATTTTGCGCCGGAGCAAAATTTTATGTTACAGCGAAATCACGCCAACCAATACTGATTGTAACCAGCAAGGTGGACCGTTTGGTTGACTATCGCTGTAGCTTCAAACTATACCAAAAATGGCAAACAGATTATGTTCAACATGATTCGGCCGGACATGATTTGCCACTGGATGAACCGGAATGGCTGTCAGATACAATTGGTCAATGGGTTGGTAAATCATTTCACCCTTCATAAGCGTATAGAGAAAATTAATCTCAACAACATATGCGTTCACACGCTCCTGCGTGGGAACGAGGAAACAAGATAGGTGGAAATGCAATCAATCATCACGATCTTTCAGCATATTGCTGATACTGTTCCTCGTGTTGCTGGTAGATGGATGATATTTGCCGGCGCCATCTTTCAGCGTTGAATTTTTCCGAAAGATGGAGTGGTATTATTGTTTTGACGGTACGTTCCGCTTTGCCAAGATAATTTCCTTGTAAATAATCAGCGCCAGCATGTAAAGCGGCAGCAAGATGTTCTGATGTTTTAATATTTCTTACTAATAGGGTCGATCCAAAGCGATGAATTGAATCCATCAGTAAGTCTATGGATTTGTGCCGTAATAATTCATATGCATTAATATTGACTATATCCGGATACAAATTATCCAGTTCAGCCATCCATTCGCTGTTTGAATTATTATAATTTGCCATAACCTGATAGCCGTGTGCACGATAGTTGGTCATTACCTGCCTGAGCAGTTTCCAATTACGATTCACTACGGATGGAATTTCGATGACAACCCGGGACGTGCTGACGCCAATCAGGCTGAGAAAATTTCCAAACATACGACCATGATCATCTTTAATACTTTCCAGAAGACGTGGGTGTACGTCAATAAATAATCTATCCTGCTTGGCTGCTTTGTAGAAATAATTAAGTGCGTGAACTGCCCGGCATAAATGATCCAGTTCAACCAGTTGCGTGTCTTTTGATGCCAGGGCGAAAACTTGCCAAGGAGATAATACAAGTTCTTCATTTGAAACAGAGCGAATATAAGCGGCATGTCCCATAATTTTCCCCTTATTGGCACTAAAAATGGGCTGAAAAGCGCTTGATAAACGGCAGTTGTAAAAATCCCCGGTTATCCAATCTTCATCGGTGCATTCTAGCGCATAGTCAGTGATTACTTTTATGAGTGCTAATTTTTCTTTGACGGTAGTGGGCTCGAATTCTAATGTTTTCATGGTGATACTCCTGTTACAATTTTTTAGGAAAATTTATTAGCCAGAAATGGGCTGTTATCAGTATCCTACAGGTGAAATGTTGTATTTTTGTGACACTGGATGAAATAGCTTGCTTTTTGTATGCTGAAATGAATGAGGCGGAATGTCGTAGGTAATTTCTTGGCAGAATCGCCTCATCATGGAAAGATTATTTCAATTGCATGCAGTTGGCGTAATAAGTAACGGTAGCCGGCCAATCTGAAAAGACGCCCAGCACACCGACTTCCTTCGCTAGTACATCTAGCAATTTCATGGCATCACCGTCATTATTCGTGGCTTCCGTGATTGTTTGGTAGTACCAACCACCGCCGTCTTTCAACAGTCCGGACCGTTCAAGAGTCCAGGTGATAATATCCAGTCCCAATGCTTTGGCGGTTTTTGCGTACTTGGAAGGTATAATTTCATTTGATTCATTCAACGTTACCAATCCCCAGAGTGGCGGCGCGACAATTCTGATGCCTTCGCCCGGCAGGGTAGATAATCTTGCAATGGCGGCAGGCAGGTCAGCTTCGCTGTCCATGTTTTCAAGAAAAACCGCTTGTTTGCCATATTTGGGTTCATTGGCAATCCAATAAAGCAAATCGTCCAGATTAAGTGATTGGGCATAAACATCTTTGGGCTTCACGCCAGCCGCTTTATATTCATCGATCATTTTTTGCGCATAGGCCTGTTGGGTGAAGCCGTTAAAGGGCATTTCAACGCTGGGTGCTTTCAGTTCTGGCGTCATTTTTACACTCAATCGCTTGAATAGGGCGATGCTTTCAGTATGACTTAAAACGGTGGCGTTAGCGGAATACAAATCGGTGTGCCAGTTTGGTGTGGCGTTCAAATATTCTTGCAGGGTTTTGGCATTCGGATTGCCCGCGTCCATTTTGGCTTCAAGTGTTTTAAATTCGGCTAAAGTAATATCGCTGGTGCAGCATTGCACCTTGGCAAAAGGTTTGTCGCTGCTGAAATCAGGTGGAACCGAACATTTATTGGCTAACGCCGTTGCTAGGATATTCGTTGTCGTATGTAAATCACATTGCGAATGACGGCATACTAATTCTTGGTCTTTGGTAAAGGTGACATCGCATTCTAGAATGCCCGCACCCAACCGTGCTGCGGCTTCATAGGATTCTTTTGAATGTTCTGGAAACTGTAGAGCCGCGCCGCGATGACCAATGGAAAAATCAGTTTTATAAAATGACCCTTTGGCGCATTGCTGTAACGCTGTTTTTAGCTCACTGTCGTCCATATCCTCGACAAGATAAAAAGGGCGTGGGCCAAGTTGAATATTATGTTTCTTTTTTTTTCGAGTTTGATGTTCTTTGCTTGCATGGTGGTCGTATTGGGCCATGTCTTCATTTTTATATGCAAAAGCAAATGATAAAGGAAGCAGCAGTGTAGAAGTTAAGGTTACGCTGAGGAAATTCTTGAAGCTGATCATTGTTATTTCTCCATCCATGAGTCAAAAATATCAAACAATGTTGTAACTATTCAGCTTACCCCTGTCATCCGCCATTTTGGCGTTATTAAATGATTATTGTCACGCGTAAACTTACATTTTGTGACTTGAACTGATGAATCTTAGAGGCAATCTAAACAGCTATTGCGACATGCTGAATAGTTGCCAATGTTTGAGATCATTCAAAAATAACAGTCTTTAGTGACGATTTGATGTCAGTAGGGTTACTGACTAATGAATAATTGGTTTAGTATTAACTATGCTGAAGATTCTCAGATGCAATAAAAAAAGCTGCTTCCGTGAGGGTGGAAGCAGCGTCAAGGAACTCCAGGAGAAACTTTTATTCGACGATGATTCTTCGTCGCAAATTGCGCGACTAAGGTTTGATTATCACCATCGCATCACGTTTATTAAATTAATGCTTAACTTTAAAACCGTTGATTTTTAATACGTCATCTGTTGGATAATCATCGAACAGTGGCATATTGTCATCGTTACTATGCTGGATGGAAACATAAGCTGTTTTGCCATCATCCGTGAAGAAGAAACCGGTTGGTTCAGCAGAGCTGTCTTTGACCGAGAGGATTTTGACGCAGCCATCTGATTTGATGTCCCTGTCCGCGCCATCCGGCAGGCAGGCGAAGATATCACCATTGGGCTGATCTTCAATGACATATAAATTACCCGTTTTTGGCTGGAAAGCCAAATTGTCGAAAGAATTAAAGTCGGTGTCGCCTTCAATAAACCGATTTACGGTAACCAGCCGATCTGCGTCATCTACAACGGTTGCTGTCAGAGGTTCATGATCGATCGCGCACATGACTTCACCGAAGTTATCTGCTTTTTCTCTGCCGGTATTGGTCCAGCAAAAGCGTGCTGCGGTTGCAAATTCTTCGGGGGCAACAAACAACGGGTCACGATGTAAATCCTCGGGTCTGTAATAACCAGTTGCTCCTGCATTCGCTGCTTCAGTACGTGCTTCCGATGCAGTCAGTGGACCAACCCAGGTCGCATGGCCAACCTCGCAGCCTTGCCCGAATTGTTGTTTTTTTTCTACACAGGTCACCTGCATGGCATACACTGCGCCTGAAGCCAATGGGGAATTTTCAATGCCACCTTGACCATTCCAGGGTGTATCCGGGATGAATTTGAAAATTGCACCACCGTCAATATCCGGTTCCGCAGTACCCGGGCGTAATTCGTCTCCCGCGATAACGACACCTGATTCAAGTACCGTTAAGCCTTCCCATGCCATGGTGGGCAGCGCGGGCCGTTGAATGATGTTGACACTTGTAGTGCCGGAAATTGCACCCGTTGTGCGATCATCGACGGTATTTTCTGTGGTTACCAATGGTTGAGCGATTTCATAAGCCATACCATCGTCTGCTTCTTCGGTTGCCAGAACTGTACCCCATGCGGTCGTCCGGATGCCGTCACAACGGCTCATGCCGCGTAAAATGGTTTCAACTGCACCGGTTTGCAAATGGATGCGTTGGACGGAAGGATTAAATTTACCCATGCCGATATCTTCCCACCCGCCTTCAACGCAGGTCACTAGATAGGTTGGGTTGTCTTGCGGCCACAGTACCATCATATCTGTTTTATTGCCTGCATCGCGGGTCACATATTCAGCTTTTAACCCTTTTGCCAGTAATACCTGGTCTGATGCGGATTGGGAATCGGTACGATAAGCGCCTTCCGTTGTCGGTGCTGATTCTACTAATGGCTTTTTGATGCCAAAATATTTTTTCGATTTTTCTTTTAAATAATTTTCAGCCTTGATACCAAAATCAATATCAGCATGGTCATGAGAATGGTGGCTAATATTATTGGCGTTACTGGCGCCAGCAAAAAAAGCCAACGTAATTGCTGGTATCAGTATATTTGTCAGTGGTAAGGTTTTCTTACGCATTTTGCCCTCTATCTATGTTTAAAAATTGATTGTTTATCTTTGGCAGAATTTTATCTGCCACATAAAGCTTATCCATTAGAAATGACAATTCCGTGACAATCTGGTGAAGCTTTCATGAACTATGCAAAAAATGCCACTTGTCGTCATCGTTCTGTCATATTTGTTGGTTATCGTATGGTGCATTAACTTATTGTGATGGAGAAGATTTTCATGATCGATGTTGATGCCCTACTGAAAGTTCACTTTCAGGAATCTAATGAAACGAACAATCCGCTTGTAAAAGCCGCCGCTTCTGTCTTAAAGAAACTGGCGCATCAAGATGAAATCAACCATTTCATAGAAGCAAGCCAGCATCTTGATGGCTTGGAATTCAATGACGCAGTACTTGAGCATTTAAATTTTACCTTTCAGGTATCCAACAAAGATCGCACTCATATACCTGATCAGCAGCGTTTGTTAATTGTTGCGAATCATCCGTTGGGTTTTTTGGATGGCTTGGCATTGTTAAAGTTGGTATCTGAGATTAGAACCGATGTCAAAATTGTTGCGAACAGTTTGCTAAGTCATATTGATCCACTAAAAAGTGTTTTTCTTTCGGTTGATAATCTGCCAAAGAAAGCCGATCATCGAGAAAATATGCATCAGATTGTTGCTGCGCTTGAAGCAGAGCAGGCGGTCATTCTATTTCCGACGGGAGAAGTTTCACGTATTCGTCCCAGCGGCGTTAGTGACGGCAAGTGGAAAACAGACTTTTTGCGTTTGGCCAAAAAGACTAAAGCGCCTATTGTTCCTGTATTTATAGGTGGCAAGAACTCAGCGCTTTTTTATGGTTTATCCGGCATTTACAAACCACTGGGAACCATGATGCTGCTTAATGAAATGTTCAGCCAAAAAGATGGTGAGATTTCATTCCGGATCGGTAAGCCAATTGCATGGGAATCCATTGCAAAACTGAATTTGTCTGAAAAAGCCATTGCGGAACGTATGCGTAAACAGGTTTATTGGTTGGCTAAAAAGAAGAAGAAAAATGAGCTATTCAAGCCCATTGAAAATATTATCCATCCAGCCAGAACCAAGCTAATCCGTAAGGAATTAAGAGCCTCGGAATTGATTGGTAAAACGCAGGATGGACAATATATTTATCTTTTTGATTATATGCCCAATTCCAGTGTCATGCGTGAAATAGGGCGATTGCGCGAACTTTCATTTCGTCAGGTTCAGGAAGGCACCGGTAATGCATTGGACATCGATAGTTATGATCGCTATTACCGCCACCTCATTTTATGGGACGAAGAAGAACTGGAAATTATCGGTTCCTATCGTATCGGTGAAGCCTGGAAAATTCTTAAGAGCAAGGGGGAGCAAGGGCTTTACACCCGTAGTCTGTTCAAGTTTAGAAAACAGCTTATCCCGTATCTGGAGAACGCAATAGAACTGGGGCGCAGTTTCATTCAGCCAAGGTATCAGGGAAAACGCAGCTTGGATTATTTGTGGCACGGCATTGGTGCTTATTTGTCGCAGCATCCGGCAATCAATTATATGCTTGGCCCGGTTTCGCTGAGCCATTCATACCCAGAAGCTGCGCAAAAAATAATTGCCAGTTTTTATGCTGAGCTTTTTGGTTGCAGTAAAACGCTTGTTGACCCTGAACACCCCTTTGATTTTGCGCAGATCAAGGACTTTATTCCCTTTAGCCGAGTCGTTGATGATGCGCATTACAAACGCGCATTTGCTATGCTTAAAGAAAAGTTGGCTGACTATGGCGTCAGCGTGCCGATACTTTATAAGCAATATGTGGAGTTATGCAAACCGGGAGGGTGTGAATTTTTGAGCTTTAATATTGATCCAAAATTTTCAAACTGTGTGGATGCATTGATTTTGGTACATATCAGCGCGATAAAAGAAAAGAAGCGGCAACGTTATATTGAAAGTCATGTGCAGGCAGTCAGAAATAAAAATGTTGCTTAGAATGGGGTGTTATCTTCGCTTGGATCTTATTTCGCATAAAATTAATATACTAGGGCTGAGATGATACTCAGCATCAGTGAAAATCGGGATTCTTAATCAACGCGGTCGAGCGCGGTTTTTAAGCATTGTTATCTTGCTAAGAAAAAAGGAAAGAAACCAATAATAATGGCATATGTGGTTAATAAAATGATGGGAATAATAAATTCCACCTCAATCGAACTTTCTTCTATCTTCAATTCGTTACTCATTATTACCTCGCAAAAAAACTTTTCAGCGATTTTTTAGCTTTGTTTCTGCTGAGTTATCAGTCTATCTCTCTTGTGTTTCAAATAAATGACAAAAATTTAATTTTCAATTTTGGTGACGTTTATTGCGCTAATCCTGCTGAAATTAGGCAATATTTCAAATCCATTTATTTGCGACCCCTGTCATCTCGGTTGGCGCGTTAACTGTGACAATTGTTACCTTTGGGATGGTTTTACCATCCATGCCGCTTTTCTTAACTCAAGTCTACTCAACCGTGCAAGAAGTTCCAATTTCAATAGCTGTTACACAAGATTACTTAATTTTCGGCACCATAAAAGTTTTATTAAGGGGTAAAAAGTATCTTTTTTAACGAATACTTTGGCTGCAAAAATTTAAAAGCAGTTTATGTCATGAAAATGCAATGAAACTTTTATATTATTTCATTATGACTAAAAAACTCATTAAAAGGAGTCGCCAATGCCTGCAACCGTGCTGGTTGTTGAAGATGAACCGGCAATCCAAGAGCTGATCTCATATAAATTACGTAATGCGGGTCACGTTGTTTTGTGTGCGAATAGCGCAGAGCAGGCTGAATTAATGGTTAATAATGTATTGCCCGATTTAGTACTGTTGGACTGGATGTTGCCAAAAAAGAGCGGTATCGAGTTTGCGCAAAAGTTGCGACGTGAAACGCGTACTAAAACACTTCCAATTATCATGTTGACAGCCCGCATCGAAGAAAATGACAAAGTATCGGCGCTGGCAGAGATAGGTGTTGATGATTATATTACCAAGCCATTTTCGCCACGTGAGTTGATTGCTCGCATTAAGGCGGTATTGCGGCGGCGTATGCCTGAAACATCCGATGATATCATTGAGATGGGTGGTTTAACACTCAATCCCAGAACGCACCGAGTAACTTGTAACGATGATGGCAAATCAAATTCGATTGAGGTTATACTCGGACCAACCGAATTTCGTTTATTGCATTATCTGATGACCCATACTGAACGCGTTCATACCCGCACACAATTACTCGATCGAGTATGGGGTGACCATGTTTTTGTCGAGGATCGCACGGTGGATGTGCATATTCGCAGGTTGCGTAAGGCACTCGAGGAGGTTGATAAGGATAACTTAGTACAGACTGTCAGAGGGATTGGCTATCGTTTTTCTGTTGTAAGCAAGGAGTAATTTTCAGCTTACCCATATAATCCGTCATTTCGGTGTTACAAAATCATCATAGGCACCTGCAAACTCATATTTTGCGCCTTGAACTGACGAATTTTAGGAGCAATCTGAACAGTTACTGCAATGCACTGAATAATTACAACAAGGGAAAAGCTGATTAGAAGAAAATCGTATGTCGCGAGTATAAACAAGTCGCTTCATTCCTTGCATACAAAAGGCCTCCTTGTTATTTTACAAGGAGGCCTTTTGTTGTGGCTGATGATTAGGAAGCAATTAATTTAAATTAAAGGTCCATTCCTGCGTCCAGTCATCGCTCTCATCTTTAAACGCACCAGCATAATCCACAGCATCAAAGAATGGGTCGCTTACCGGCGCGCCACCGAGTGTTAAAGGTGACCCCGTTGCGGGTAAAAAGCCATTCAATAGTGGATCTCCTTCCACGTTGCCAGGCTGGGAGAGGAACCATTCAGAGGTTGTAAATGTTGCACCTTCGCCATCAGCAAAGTTGGTTGGGCAATTAACAAAAGAGTTTTGCATGGTTAATTCGCCAGTTAAGCTGCCGGGTGTTCCTGCGTTGACATAAGTTGGTGCGCCGTCAATTTGCAAGCAGGTTGGGAAGCCCGTAAACACAGAATTCCAGATGTTTGCGCCTGTTCCCCGGCGTAGCAGCGCGCCTTGGGTAGCGACAGAAGCGCCTATTAATGTCATGTTTGACAGAATGGGTTTCGAGCGAGGTTGTAAATCACCACTGGTATTATTGTCTGCTTCAATACCGCGGTCACCATCATCAATCGCTTGTCTAACCAATACAAATTGCGCGCGTCCTTGCCAGCCCAAACCCCAGTCGAGACTGTCGTCATTTATATCGGTCAACACCAAATGTTTCATTTGCACGGTGCCGCCAAACATTTCTACGCCATCATCCAGACCCGCATGAACATGAACAAAATCAATCAAGGTGCCAGAGCCAACGGCATTTAATGTCAGGCCATTTAATTCTTCATTTGGACGAACTGCAAAACCCGCGAAAAGAATTTGGGTGTATTTAATTACCCCGCTATTATCAGCCGGGTCGTTGCCGCCCATTAATTCAGAAGTAATTGCTTCAAAAGGAATTTCGCATAGTGCTACGCCTGCATTGCAACCATTGACCGGCGCATTACCTGTAACCACCAGACCACCCCATTCGCCGGCTATTTGCTGCAGTGGACCGCTCATTACAACTGGATTGTCTGGTGTGCCCTCTGAGAAGATTTTAGAGCCAC
>JAJFJI010000344.1 GCA_021774205.1 Nitrosomonas sp. | reverse complement strand
CTGGGTGCTGAGTTTACGTCGACTACACCAGCAGACGTTGATGCGCCAACCGTGGCTGAAATTGAGGCAGAAACGGCCAACTTGAGCGCACTGCTACAAACAGCTGATGCTGCGGCTGCTGCCAATGGCGATACTGATCTTGGGACTGCACTTGGGGATCTTAAGACCGCGATAACAGGTGTTGGTGATGGTGATGCTGCTGGTGTTGCTGCACTAACTGCTACTGCAGTATCTGATGGCTATCTTACTGCTGCTGATAAAGCGGCAATTGATGCTGATGGGGCAGTAGCTGCTGACGCAAACACGGCAGTTGATAATAACAACGCAGAACAGCGCAATGATGATTTTGGTACTGCATTTACAGCATATGACGGTGCAGCTGGCGCCACACCGCTGACTGACGCCAAAACTGCTGCAGAAGCTGCAGTCGAGGCGGCGCAAGGTAATATTGACGCATTGGCTGAAGCCGTTGCCGCTGAAGCAACCGCCCAAGATAATGTTGACACGTTGGCTTCATTGAATACGGCTATCACGGACGCAATCGCTGCATTTGATGATATGGGCCTAGAAACGCCAGTAGCACTTGATGGTGCAACTGCTGCTTCAACTTCAGCGGATGACATCTTCTATTTGGGTGACAGCGATTCGACCGATATCTTTAGTTTTGGTTTATTGGGTAATGATTCATTGGTCATCGGAACCGGTTTCATGCTCAATGGGGATGCGGTTGCGGGTGCCAACGGCGACAATGATGAATTAGAGGTCTGGATTACAGAAGATGGTGGCGATACTTTGGTAACATTGGAAACTACTCCCTTTGGTTCAAATGCAGGCACGCCTGAAGTTGCTGATATTACCTTAATTGGTGTTGATGTAGCGGATGTAGCGCTTTCTGACGGTATTATCACTATAGTCTAAGTGTAAATCAAGGCTAACACATAGTGCTTTAATATCTGATTTTTAAGATATTAAAACCATAAAAACCCCCTAGTTCAGTAATGGACTGTGGGGTTTTTTGTTTAAAAATGATGGGATAGGAAAGCGTTAACTAAGAAACTTCATGCTTGCAAAAGTTAAAGCGTAACCTTCTGAATATTTATTTCTGCCGTTAATCGCTGCAACATTAACAGCGGGTCGTTTGCTTGAGTAATGGGGCGGCCAATAACAAGATAATCCGAACCATTTTCGATTGCTTGGCGTGGCGTTGTCACACGCTGTTGGTCATTAGTCGCGCTATCAATCGGGCGTATTCCTGGCGTTATCAGATAGAAATTATCGGGGATCAATTGTTTAAGTTGTTTGGTTTCCAGCGCTGAACATACAACACCGTCTAGTCCACAATCTCGCGCTAGCAAGGCCAAGCGTTGGACAATTTCTTCCGGCGCTTCATACAAGCCAATATCATTCAGATCACTCGGCCCCATACTAGTAAGAAGCGTAACGGCAATGAGTCTGGTTTTTTCAATGGGTATTGCTTTGCGTGCGGCTAACAACATTTTTTTTCCACCCATTGCATGAACATTAATCATCCATACACCTAAGCGGGTTGCAGCTATACAGGCATTCTTAACCGTATTCGGGATGTCATGAAATTTCAGGTCGAGAAAGATTTCAAAGCCAAGGCGCATTAGCTTTTCTACTAACTGCGGTCCTGTGGCTGTGAAAAGTTCTTTACCAATCTTTAGTCGACATAGTGAAGGGTCCAGTTTTGCCGTTAAAGCAAGTGCTTCATTTTCGTTTTGGCAATCCAGCGCGACAATAATGCGCGGATCAACCATCGCCTAATCCTTTTTCCGTGATTCATTGCCAAGGAAAGATAAGTATCCGATTATCATGCCAAGCGCTAAAAATATCAGTAATACGATGCTAAGCGGTAGTTGATATTCGTAATCAAGGTAGTAGTGAAGTGTAACGGTATCAAAATTTTTTGCAATAAAGCTGACCAGCAGTACAAATACAACTATGCGTAGCAGCCAAAAAATTAAACGCATAAAAAAGCCTTTATAAAATAAATTTTGTATTTGATTGTAGTTTGTCTGTCGCACTTAAATTTCCCTCTCCAGCAAGAGAGGGAAATTAGCGTGCAAGTTTCAGCGAACAAACGTTACGCATCGCTATTGTAATCGACACGTTCACGCATTTCCTTGCCTGCTTTAAAATGGGGCACATATTTCTCAGGCACTTGTACTTTTTCGCCAGATTTTGGGTTGCGGCCGATACGGGGCGGGCGATAGTTTAGATCAAAGCTTCCGAACCCACGAATTTCTATACGCTGTCCATCCGATAGGCTTTTAGCCATTGCATCCAGTATAACTTTGACCGCGAGCTCCGCATCTTTTGTTACCAGTCGTGGAAAACGTGCGGCAAGCCTGGAAATTAATTCAGATTTGGTCATGGTTCTCCTTTATTGTTCCGTATTTTTTTTGTCCATCTTGGCTTTAAGTAAAGCGCCCAGGCTGGTTGTTCCGGTGCTGGCAGGACTTTGTTTGGTGATTTTTTGCAATGCACTGGATTCATCAATTCTGTCTTTTGCTTTAATTGAAAGATTTATCGTACGATTCTTGCGATCAATATTAATGATCATGGTTTCAGTTTTGTCACCTTCATTAAGGAGGGTGCGGATATCTTCAATTCTGTCACGTGATACCTCAGATGCGCGCAAATAGCCTTCGACATCTTCAGTTAATGCAATAACAGCACCTTTTGCATCAATAGATTTGACTAACCCTTCGATAATCGTGTTTTTTTCATGGGTGGCAACAAAATTGGTAAATGGGTCGCCTTCCAGTTGCTTGATCCCCAGAGAAATGCGCTCACGTTCAACATCAATAGATAAAACTTGCGCTTCTATTTCGTCGCCCTTTTTATAGTTACGGACCGCTTCTTCACCGGGTAAATTCCAGGATAGATCGGATAGATGAACGAGTCCGTCAATATTTCCTGGCAATCCAATAAACACGCCAAAATCCGTGATTGATTTGATTTGTCCTTTAACTTTGTCGCCTTTTTCTTGATTCATGGAAAAATCTTCCCATGGATTCGGCTTGCACTGCTTCATGCCGAGAGAAATACGACGACGATCTTCGTCAATTTCAAGGATCATAACTTCTACTTCGTCACCCAATTGAACCATTTTTGATGGGTAAACATTTTTATTGGTCCAGTCCATTTCAGATACATGCACCAAACCTTCGATCCCTTGCTCGATTTCAATAAATGCACCATAATCAGTGAGATTGGTAACCTTTCCAAACAAGCGGGTGCCTTGAGGATAACGTCGGGAGAGTCCCACCCATGGATCTTCGCTTAGTTGTTTCAGGCCCAACGAAACACGGTTTTTTTCTTGATCAAATTTAAGGACTTTGGCAGTTACTTCATCACCAACATTGATCACTTCAGAAGGATGTTTCACCCGACGCCACGCAAGATCTGTAATATGCAGCAAGCCATCAATTCCACCGAGATCTACAAAGGCGCCATAATCGGTAATATTTTTTACAATACCATTGACTACCGCACCTTCCTGCAGGCTTGCCAGTAGCGATTCACGATCTGCCCCCTGCGTTTCTTCCAGTACCGCGCGGCGTGATACGACAACATTATTACGTTTGCGGTCAAGTTTAATGACCTTGAATTCCATTTCTTTGTTTTCGAAAGGAGTCGTGTCTTTAACAGGACGGATATCAACCAGTGAACCCGGAAGGAAGGCGCGAATGCCGTTAATCATTGCAGTCAGGCCACCTTTAACCTTTCCATTAACCATGCCACTAACAATGGTACCGCTTTCCTTGGCTTCTTCCAGTTCATGCCATGCTGTGAGACGTTTGGCTTTGTCACGCGACAAGCGTGTCTCGCCATAGCCATCTTCCAGGGATTCAATGGCAACGCTGACAAAATCGCCTGGCTTGGCTTCAATTTCGCCTTTGTCATTTTTAAATTCTTCCACAGGAATAAAACTTTCAGATTTTAGTCCTGCATTAACGACGACGATGTTGTAGTCAACCCGCACAACTTCAGCGGTAATAACTTCACCAACACGCATTTCTTTGCGTGTCAGGCTTTCTTCAAAAAGCTGAGCAAAGCTTTCGGGGGATTCGGTTGCTGGGGAAGCAGTAGTCATTTAAAAAATACCTGATTAAAAAAACCCGCCTTTTCAATATCAAGCGGGATGGGTTAGTTGATAATAATGTGGATCTGTCAATTGTTTATTCAGCCATAATGTTCTTCATGTCGCATTGCTTTGTATAAACAAAGTTGCTGAACTTATCGATGAAAAGCAAGTCTAGTTCCACGCTCAAACACTGTTGGTGCCGATTTCAGCGTACCATTGCAGCACCGTATTCATTGCCTCGGCAATACTAAGATCGGTTGTTTCCAGTATCTTTGCATCTTTACCATGTTGCAATGGTGCCACGCTGCGATTGCTGTCACGCGCGTCTCGCGTCTGTATATCTTGCAACAAAGCCGCCATATTAGCACTTATTCCTTTCTCCATCAACTGGTTATAACGCCGTTGTGCGCGTACTTCAGCACTGGCGGTGAGAAAAATTTTAAGAATTGCGTCAGGAAAGATGACTGAACCCATATCACGGCCATCTGTTGCCAAGCCAGGGGGTTGGCGAAATGCACGTTGACGCGTAATTAATGCAATTCTAACGGATGGGTATGTAGCAATCTCAGAGGCCCGGATGCCACACTGTTCTTCACGGATTGCATCAGAAACATCCCTGCCTGTTAAAAAGATTTTATCTCCTTTAAAAAAAACGTCAAGATTTCTGGCAATTTTGGTCAGCATTATTTCATCGGTAAAGTCAGTACCCGAACGCATTGATTGCAATGCGACCAAACGATAGAGCGCGCCGCTATCGAGATAATGAAAGCCAAGTTTTTTTGCTACTAGTTGCGCAATGGTGCCCTTACCGGATGCAGAAGGGCCATCAATGGCAATAACTGGAATGTTATACATTTTTCTGTTTAATTTCAGGACTGGAAATTTTGGTGTTGAGAAACTATGTTAAGCCAAAATCCTCAGTTGGGTGGTGTATAGCGTGCGTTGTTGTTTCTTTTTGGCAAGGCACAATGAAGACGTAGTAACTCGTTATTACAACGAATTGCAACGCAGTAAAAAAGAAACAACGGCATGCTATAAGCATCATCGCGCTCCTCCCCTTAAAGGTGCGTGTCATAGAGAGAAATATGCGTCTTCTTTTCATGAGATGACTCATTACTGTTGCGGTCAACTGAGGATTTTAGGTTAAATTAAGGATGCGTGATCTGTGCAAATTTTTCAAAATAACTCGGGAAAGTTTTGGTCACGCAATCTGGGTCGTTAATACGTATGGGCGCGCCAAAAGATGCCAATGAAAAGCACATCGCCATACGGTGATCGTCGTATGTGTCGATCGCTGCATTCGGTGTAATTTTTCTAGCCGGTGGTTTAATACGTAAAAAATCAGCGCCTTCTTCAACGTCGGCGCCCAGTTTACGCAGCTCCTTTGCCATGGCTGAAAGACGGTCGGTTTCTTTTAAGCGCCAGCTGGCAATGTTTCTAAGTGTGGTAATGCCGCTAGCAAATAACGCGGTAACCGCGATTGTCATTGCGGCATCCGGTATATGATTGCAATCAAAATCTATCCCTTTTAGCGGCTTGTCAGTCTGGCTAGAAGATAATCCACGTGATTCAATCCATTTGTCTCCCAGTGTAATATGCGCCCCCATTTTTTCCAATACTTCAGTAAAGCGAATATCGCCTTGCAGGCTGTTACGCCCCACCCCTAGTACACGCACTGGACCATGGCCAATTGCACCAGCGGCAAGAAAGTATGAAGCCGAGGAGGCGTCCCCTTCAATGTTAATGTCACCGGGGCTCTGATAGAACTGCTTGCCGGGTAGTACGAAGTGATTCTGTTCGTTACATTCAACTTGTATGCCAAAGCGCTTCATTTGCGCGAGGGTGAGTTCAACGTAGGGTCGCGAGATCAGGTCGCCGGTCACATGAATCGTTGATGGTTTTCCAGTTAATGGTAACGCCATTAACAAACCGGATAAAAATTGACTGGAAACATTCCCCTTGACTGTTAACGTGTGGGTGTTAGTGGAATTTATTTCGGCGGGTTTTATTGTCAATGGGGGAAAGCCTTCGTTACCGAGATAGGTGATGCTTGCGCCCAGATGCCGCAGCGAGTCAACCAGATCTGCAATGGGACGTTCATGCATTCGCGCCACGCCAGACAACCGGTAGCTTCCATTCATTATTGCAAGAACGGCAGCCAAAGGCCGGAATGCGGTGCCCGCATTGCCAAGAAATAAATCTGCTTCACGGGCTGGAAATTTTCCATTGCAACCTTCTATCTGATAATCATTTTCCCCTGTCTGGCTAATCGATACGCCAAGTATTCTGAGTGCTTCCAGCATTCGTGCGGTATCATCGGAAGCGAGCAAGTCATGGATATGGGTGACGCCATCAGCCAACGCAGCAAGCAATAGAATGCGATTGGAAATACTCTTGGAACCAGGTAGTTGTACTTTTCCTTGAGCAGTGGCGACAACTGGGAGATCAAGCCATTTCATTCTATGTTGGAAGTATAAAGTTGCAGATAGCCATCAAAAAACTTTTGCAATTTGAATTTGTCGTAATGCTTGCTCTGGATGTTTCATCAGTTCGCAAGATCTCTATGAAAAAAAATTCCAGGATGGTAAATTGGATGACAGACAGTCGAGTTTAACTGGCATTATTTTGTATCAAAAATATGGAAAAAGTATTTATCAATTCTACATGTTTGAGGTAATCTATTGTGCGATGAACTAATTTCTCGGAGGTTATCATACTCTTTGGGATTTTTAGAATATTTTAGGCTTATTTGAACGAATATTTCATCAATCTGTGTAATCATGCTTGCGTTTTTAGGTTGCCTTCGGTATCTGTTCCATGAATACTAAAGGTGGCTGCATTGATGGATATTCTGGTTTGTGTAATGTAGATCAACGTATCTAATAGATTATTGTAATTTTTATAAAGAAAGAGGTTAATTAATGGAATCAATGATGATGGAAGATGCTGAAATAGCATTAATGTTTTCTTTACTTGCTATTCCGTTTGCTATCTGGTTACAGATTTGGGTAAGAGGCCGGAAAGTCCGGAGAAAGAACAACCTGGGGGACGAGGAATTTGCTAATGGCGGCATCGCTTTTGTGTCAATTCTTATAGAGGGTGTTGCAATGATTGGCGGCTTGATGTTGGTAATTCTTGCAACCACTGGAATAGCCAAGTACATCCTAAATTTCTATACTTGAGCAGTAGCCATCCTGGCCGATACTGTTTGGCGATAGCATATTTGACCATCTTTTTCTGTGTGTAAATTATATGTGTTTGTTCCGGCATCTCGCCAAACAGTGGTGGTTAGCGGTGACTATGGTGTCTTTGCTGAAGCTTTACTGTTTTTCTGCGCCTTGGTTTTTTTTACGTCCGTTTTGGGTTTTTTCTGCTCAAACTCAAACCCTATTTTTCCATTTGCATCAACTGCGAGATAGGCGGAAAAGGGGCGCCCCTTTTTAGAAGTAAATTTGGTCAGTAAATCGGTTTTTCCAGTCTGCAGTAATTTGACAACCTGCTCCTGCTCAATAGGGCGGTTAAGAATTATTTTTCCGGTCTTGAAATCGCAGCTGCGCGTCGATCCGACCGATTTTTCGCAGATATAGAACATACCATGTTCAAAAACCGAATTGCCGCATTTTGGACATTTTCCTAGTGGCGCCTGGTCAGTGAAATCAACATCTTTAGTATTTTCTTCATTTTCATTGCCAAAGTCGAATTTCATCTCAAATTCGTCAGTAAGTTTGATGTTGGCGTTGAACAAGCGCCCCATTTTGCTGCGAAAACCCTGTAATGGACCAACCTCGCTTTGCGTGATCAATGTTTCCATCTCTTCCACGTCAAACTGGCGTCCAGCCAATATTTTCCAGAGCGCAAACTCACATTGTTGACATTGAAATTTTTTGTAGGTTTCATGAACGACACCGCCGCATTTAGGGCAGGATGATTTGAGTGTGGCGAAATCCCCGCTGATGGTTTCGCCGCGGTTATTTTTTGCCTGTTCCACAATGTGTCGAGTCATGTCGGCAATTTTTTCCATAAATTCGCTGCGCTTAAGTTCACCCTGTTCAATCTGACGTAATTTAAACTCCCAGTCGCCAGTTAATTCAGGTGAAATCAGTTCAGGAATTTTTAGGCCACGTAATAATGTAACCAGAGAAAAGGCTTTGGCCGTTGGTTGCAGTTCGCGACCCAGACGCTGAATGTAATGCTCAGATACAAGACCCTCAATAATTGCAGCGCGCGTAGCAGGCGTGCCCAATCCTTTTGCGCGCATGGCTTCACGAAGTTCTTCATGTTCGACCAGCTTCCCTGCTCCCTCCATGGCGGATAAAAGCGTGGCTTCATTAAATCTAGCAGGTGGTCGCGTCTGGTTGGCAATCACTTCTATCGCTTCTGTTGTGACGGATTTGCCTGGTGTGATTGCGACCAATGTGGCGTCACTGTCTGATTTGTGCTGAACAGTTTTACCATAAACAACTTGCCAGCCAGGATTGACCATTACCCTGCCTTCAGTCTTAAATGGTTCGTTTTCAACACGTGTGATCCGGGTGGTTACGAGTAGTTCAGCCGCAGGGAAAAAGATGGCCAGAAAACGTTTGGTCACTAAGTCGTAGAGTTTGGTTTCTGCTTCATTCAGCTTTTTGGGCTCGAGTGCAGTCGGAATAATTGCGAAATGGTCGGAAATTTTGGTGTTATTAAAAATGCGCTTGTTGGGTATTACCCAGTTTTCCTTAAGAATTTGTCTGGCGAATTCGCCATAGTTGGTTTCTTTTAGTGCATTCAGGGTGTCTTTAACCGTGGCAATATAATCTTCTGGCAGTGCGCGGGAATCCGTTCGAGGATAGGTCAAAACCTTATGTTTTTCATAGAGTGCCTGTGCAAGTCCCAAGGTGGCTTTTGCTGAAAAACCAAAACGGCTGTTGGCGTCTCGTTGCAGGCTAGTGAGATCGTAAAGCAAAGGGCAGGTCTCCCTGGCAGGTTTGCTTTCTTCGCTGACACTGCCTGGTTTGTCCTGGCAATTGACTTGAATAGCGTTTGCTTTATCTTGATCCCATAGCCGTTCGGCTTTCAGTTCGCTGTTTTTTTTATCTTTGGCGAAATTCTCGTTAAACCATTTTCCAATGTATTCTCCGTTTTCAGTGGCAAAGGTGCCATGCACTTCCCAGTAGTTTTTTGGTTTAAATTTCTTTATTGCTTCTTCTCGTTCAACAATAATTGCCAATGTGGGTGTTTGCACTCGTCCAACGGTTGTTTTATGGAAACCACCTTCCTGGGAATTGAAAGCAGTCATGGTGCGGGTACCATTGATCCCAACCAGCCAATCGGACTCCGAGCGACTGACCGCCGCCTCTGCCAGTGGTTGAACTTCAGAATCATCAAGTAACTTGGTGAATCCTTGACGAATCGATTCGGGTGTCATCGATTGCAGCCAGAGACGTTTGATCGGTTTCTTTGTCTTGGTATGGCGAACGATGTAACTAAAAATCAATTCTCCTTCACGCCCAGCATCACATGCATTGATAAGCGCATCCACATCTTTACGTTTGATAAGTTTGGTGATGAGTCTTAGACGTGCCGCAGTTTTTTCAATGGGTTTAAGATCAAAATGTGGAGGAATGACTGGCAGATTAGCAAAACTCCACTTGCCACGCTTAACTTCAAACTCGTCTGGCACGGCAAGTTCGAGCAGGTGGCCAACAGCAGATGTCAATACGTATTGGTCATTCTCGAAATAATCGGTGTGTTTCGTAAAATTGCCAAGTATGCGTGCAATATCGGTAGCTACCGAAGGTTTCTCAGCAATTATTAGGACCTTGTCCATGAGCTTCTAGTTGAAAATATGAATTAGTAATAGCCGTCTGCAATTTTTAGCCAATGCCCATGGCGCAATTATTGAGCGATGGGTGCAGTAAATCCGGCAGCGATTCTGTTTAAGCGTTCAGTTAAAGAAAGGCGCTTTTTTGATGATTAATGCAGGTAATATGAATCATTTTCTAACAGTAATTTCTCCATAATAGTTTGGTCTGTCAATTGATTTTTTATCCATAGTTGAGTCAGAACAATGAGTTTAATTTTTTCTAGGCTTGGTGTGTTTTCGTCCATCGCTAAAACTTGATCGATTAATACCTCACGTTGCAATGGATTAAGAATGCCTGTTTGTTCAAGAAACATAATAAAGCCGCGTCCTTCTGCATCAATTTTTTCCATTTCAAATGAAGCGTAACAGCGAAACGAGTGATTTTGCGCTAATGTGGCTGGATAACTATCTGTCTCAAGTTGTGCGAGCTCGGATAACCAGTCAAGTGCTTGTGTGATTTCGTCATTGTCAAAACCCGCTAACGTAAGTTTGCGAGTAAGCGTAGCAGAATCGGGATGACTCCCAGAATCAAAATAATTTTCAAATAAATAAACAAGAATATCAAACATAGCCGCCTTGAGTTATTTAAGTTATAACCTTAAAATCGTTACTTATACAAATAAATCCAGAGAACAGTAGTATATGTCTGTCCGGATGGGTCGTTAATGAGTGCCGCATATTCTGAATGCTGACGTTATTTTTTTACAGTATACAACTAATTTGTCTCGTGAAATCCTTAGATACGTTGATAATATCCACCTGGTAGACTGGCGATAACGCCGTCCAGTTCAAGTGTCAATAGCATGGCTGATACTGTCTCCGCCGTCAAGCCGCTGCGAACACATAGTGTGTCAATATCAGTAATATCATAGCCAAGATGTTTGAGTAACAAAGTCCCTTCTGTTGAACTGGTGGCGCCCATTTTTTCAGTTCTATGTACGTTATTATTGCTTGATTGATAATCGAGTTCATCCAGAATATCCTGGGTATTTTCGACCAGTTTTGCCCCTTGTTTGATGAGTGCATGACAACCTTTGGAAAGGGGTGAATGAATTGAGCCAGGGATGGCCAGTACGTCCCTTCCTTGTTCCAATGCCTGGCGGGCGGTAATCAATGAGCCACTTCGTAGCGCTGCTTCAACCACCAGGCAGCCTTGGCTCATGCCGCTAATGATGCGGTTGCGGCGTGGAAAGTTACGGCCAATGGCCGGCATTCCAAGCGGAAATTCGGAAATTAGTGCGCCGTCTTTTGCAAGTCGATGCGCAAGTTCGTGATTTCTTGCAGGGTAAACGATATCCAATCCAGTGCCGACCACGCCAATACTGGCCGCGGCGCCAGACAATCCGCCATGATGTGCAGCGGTATCAATACCCAACGCCATGCCACTAATAATACAAAGTCCTGCGTCACTGATTGCTTCAGAAAAAGCTTCAGCATTAGAAAGGCCCTGAGGGGTAGCGTTACGGCTTCCAACAACGGCCAGCGCAGGTGTGTTGAGAAGTTTGCGCTGGCCTTTAAAGTAAAGAAGCGGTGGTGGGTCGGGAATATTTAACAGCAGACCTGGATAGTCGGCATCAGCCAGTGTAATTATCGAGTTGGCCGGATCTTCCAGCCAATTAAGTGCAACCGTGAGTTTTTTTTTGTCTGCGCCACGTAATATATTACCGGCGGTGTTTTTTTTTACAACACGTTCCAGTGCGCGGGTATTCGCGGAAAAAACACCTGATGGACTCCCAAAAGCCACGAGTAAACGACGTATCGATTCGTCGCCAAGACCATCAATTAGGCTGAGGTTTAGCCAGGATTCAACATCTGGCGGAAATTTCATTGAAGATAGGCAATTTCACTATTGTGGTGTTTCGACAGTGTCAAGAATCTGAATATACTGGGTGCTCTGCATAACTAGCGCATAGGATACTTTTTCAAAAACCCGGAACACAAAAACCAAACCAATACGTGCACCGGGCAGTTGCACTATTTTTCCATCGTGTGTATTGGTCTGACTGTTTCGATATACCGCAAGGACATGACCCATTTCTAGTTCATCCCGAGCGCCTTTGTTAAGCGTAACAATAGCACCCCTCCCTATTTCAGTAATGCCTCCATACACGGAAATAATGCGACCATTAATGAACATCTCTGGCGCATGTGGCATGTAATTATTAAATATAATACCAGGTGACGCAACGAGTCGATCCCCTTTTTGTATTTCCTGAGCAAAACGAGTAACGGTAGCGGTGCTGATTTCAGCAAATACGTTAACTTTAATATCTCCAAGGTAAGTGGCTTCATAGCCAAGAATTTGCCCATCAGCATCCGGATCTCTAAATGCTTTACCGGGACGGAATATTTTCCATGAAGTGCCATTATCTTCAGGTAGATAGCTGGTATAGATGGTGTCGCCAGCGCCTAATACAACGCGATTATCACTGGAGCCGATAACATAGGGTGCATTTTCAAGTCCATTTTTATTTATTACAATAGGCTGGCTTAAGAAAGGTTCAATTACTGTTGCTGGGATGCTTGGGATGGCCGAAAACCCCGTCTTTTCTGTTCTTACTTTTGGGGACAGTTTTACCGCCGCTTTTTCATTAGCCAGCCTTAATCGCGGGCCATGACGTGTTTTCTCAAGTAAAATGATATCGCCTGGATAGATTTTGTGCGGATTTTTTACTTGTTCTCGATTTAGTCCCCAGATTTGTGGCCAGCGCCAGGGATCTTCTAGAAATTTTGAAGCAATGCTCCACAGCGTATCGCCAGGAATAACAACATGGCGGGCAGGTGCATCACTTCGAAGCCCGTAATTTTCTGCCATGACAGGTAAAGTAGAAAACAAGCTGGCGAATAAAATCGCGGATATAATAGTATTTCGCATGGATGACCTCTGTTGCAGAGATGAACTTTGTTTGTTGAGCGCAATCTTGTTAATTGTATTCATGTGTCATCATATGGTTTAACTTCAGTGCTTGGTTTATCAAATTACACAAGTTTTTTATGGCTATTCTTAAGATACTGCAGTATCCGGACGAGCGATTGCATA
>JAJFJI010000343.1 GCA_021774205.1 Nitrosomonas sp. | reverse complement strand
CCTCGCCTGTTATTGTTTCCGGCTCTAGGGCCATACCGCAAATCGGGCAATTTCCCGGTCCCTTTTGCTGTATTTCCGGGTGCATGGGACAGGTATAGATTACATCTGCGCCAGCAGATGGAAAAACATGATCGTTCTTTTCCGCTTGCTTGTGATCATGGTGACAACAGTTTCGGTCTTTATCATCGTGTTCATGCTGTTCTTGCCCCATAATTCTTATCCTTTCAAAAAATACACGATTTGTTAGTGGAAAATATCCAGCGACTAGAAGAAGTATAAGCCTCACAATATTGAATGACCAGTAATGGGGACGCCGCGTCATTGAGCGTCATCCCAGAATGTCACCACTAAACGAAATAGACTATCTTCTCTATTCACCCGGTGATCGTGCCGGAGCGCTCGGTTTTGGCCTTAATGTGCAGCCTCCTGCACCCAAACGCAGATTCAATCATTCTGCACCTGACGACGCGGTTCAATCAAATATCCTGCTCTACCATCACCAGCAAAGACATATTTAGAATCTGTTGCGGCATTTCTACTTTCCAATAGACTGGAGGTAAAATCAGTCAGGGGTAATGTAAGTGGTTCTCGATTCTTGGTGTCTGTCAATGTGAATGACCGATCATCCAAATCAATATCAGACCACTGCAGGGTTGCTGCCTCTTGACGTCGAAGACCCGTAAACAACAGGAAGAAAAGATAATCAGCAACCAAAGCAGATTGTTTAGAAGCACTATCTTGTTTAAGTGACAAAAATGCTTGATACCAGGGTGCAAGCTGGTGAGGTTTGATTACTGTTTGGCGACGATCTACACGATACCAAGCACGGGTCTGGGTAAGTCGTATTACGGGATTTTCTCGAAATATAGCATTACCACTCCCATCCTCATATTGTGCAATGGCAAAATTAAACAAGGCACGCAAAAAACGCATGGCCAGATTAGCATAGGCTTCCCCGCGTTCAGTACCGATTTTACTGTGACGTTTGGCAACCATATCTTTGTCAATATCCAGCATCGCTTTGCCTTGCCAATCGGTAAATGCTACTTTCATTAAACGCTGGTAATCATAGAGCGTTCGATCTTTGAGATTCTTTCTGACAGTGATGAAGTCATCAAAAGCTTGTTTCAGTGTTGTGCTTTGCAAGGCTTTTTGCTTCTTTTCAGCCGCAGGATTACGACCCACGGCAATATAACCCAGCAATTTCTGCGCTTCCTTTCTGGCTTGCTCAATCGTCATCTCGGGATAGGGGCAATGGTCAATCGTTTCACTTTGCCACCAATACGCTTTTCCAGAATGAATGACTTTGCGCCAGTTACAGTGACACGCACTGCGAACCCTTTGAGTTCAGCATCTCGAACAAAAGCTTGACCAATTGCTGGTGCATCTAGTCTGTCTACATAAGATTTTGTAATTTTGTGCGGGAACGCCTGGGTTGCTGCGGTCATTGATTTATTCTCCTCTCATGTAGACACTATGTAGACAGCAAGCATCAAACTATGGAGTGGAGTTTAAAAAAATATATTAGATAATAGCAAGTTAATACAAGGATATTAGTGATTATCCAAATATATTAAAACAATGTAAAACTATTCAATTTAGAATTCATAATCAGTAGGTCGGCAGTTCGATTCTGCCCAACAGCATTATTAATCAATAACGTCCAACCCAAATAGTTCTTTAGATTACAATTTTATTTGAGCCTTTTGCCCTCTAGAAAATAAAAGCCATCGTTAGTAATGATTTCAAATAAATTTAAATGCTAAACTTAACAAGAACCAAGTATTCAAACTAAAATAATTAAAATAAAAATTGAATTTTTAGAGGCATCCTTAAGTGTATTAGTGTCATTACCAAGAAAGGATAGATACATGATTAAAAAATTAATTTATATGACAATTACATCCGCATTTATTTGCGTAACGTTTTCCACAGCTTTTGCCGCAGGTGGTGGCGGTGATGTAGTAACCAGTGACCCGAGCAAACACTTCGACGCAAAAGGTAAATTGCCTTCGAAATTCACTATTGAATTGCAAAACGGGCTTCGTAAAAGCCTGCCGTTTGACGACAAACGTGATTTTGAAGAAGCGAAGAAAGGGTTTATTGCCGCACCAGATCACAAGCAAATTATGGCCGAAGCTGGCCACGTAGCATGGGACATGGGTAGCTACGAATTTCTACTCGAAGAAGGCCAGGAATTCGACAGCATACATCCCTCGCTGCAGCGTCAGGCTATTCTCAATATGGCCTATGGATTATATGAAGTGCTACCTGGAAAAATCTACCAGGTGCGCGGTTATGACCTGGCCAATATCACCTTCATCAAAGGCGATACCGGGTGGATTATCTTTGACCCTCTAACCGTCAAAGAAACTGCCGCCGCCGCACTCAAATTTATCAATGAACAACTTGGCGAACGCCCCGTGGTAGCTGTTGTTTTCTCACACCCGCACGGTGATCACTTTGGCGGTATTCGTGGCGTTGTCGATGAAGCAGATGTTAAAAGCGGCAAGGTAAAACTCATCGCACCTGTCGGTTTTATGCACCACGCAGTGAGCGAGAACATAATGGCCGGTAATGCAATGGGACGTCGCCTGTTCTTTCAATACGGTGTCTTGCTGCCACGCAGTCCATTTGGCCATGTTGACCAGGCAATTGGCAAAGCCGTCGCGTCCGGCAACAACGGCTTGCTTGCGCCGAATGTCATCATCAAAGAAGACTTTGAGGACATGACCGTTGATGGTGTCAAAATGGTATTCCAGAACACACCTGGTACCGAGGCACCTGCCGAAATGAATACCTGGTTTCCGGATATGAAAGCCTTCTGGGCAGCCGAGAACATCACTGGCACCATTCACAATATTTATACCCTGCGCGGCGCGCTGGTACGCGATGCATTGGAATGGTCCAAGCAAATCAATGTGGCACTCTATAAATTTGGCCAGGATGCTGATGTCATGTTCGCATCACACAGCTGGCCGCGCTGGGGAAATGAACGTATTCAGGAAGTAATGCGCGCCCAACGTGATACTTATGCCCACCTAAACAACCAGGTTCTGCATTTGGCTAACCAGGGTGTGACTATTAACCAGATTCAAAATGTCTACAAGTTACCCGACAGCCTGCGCAACCAGTGGGCGGCACACAGCTACCACGGCTCTGAAGAGCACAATAGCCGCGCTGTTATTAACCGTTATCTAGGATATTGGGATGCCAACCCTGCTACTTTGATGCCTCTGTCACCTGAAGATTCAGCACCGCTGTATGTTGAAATGATGGGTGGTGCGGAGAAAATCATGAATAAAGGTAAAAAACTCTACGATCAGGGCAAGTATTTTTACGCCCTCGAAATTCTAAACAAGCTGGTTTATGCCGAGCCGGAAAACGAGGCCGCAAAAGACTTGCTGGCCGATGTATATGAACAAATCGGCTATCAGAAAGAAAGCCCAAGTGTTCGTAACGCCTTCCTTGCTGCAGCGTTCGAGTTACGCCATGGTAAACCAAGCGGTGCATCACCAGATATGGGCCCTGATTTGGTTCGCGGCATGACTACAGGAATGTGGTTGGACTTTTTGGGTGTGCGTTTAGACGTCAGCAAGGCTGAGGGCAAGCATTTCATCATTAACTTTATTACCCCTGACAACGATGAGAAATACCTGATTGAACTCAGCAATTCTGCACTTACCAATATTGAAGGTACTCAGTCACCAAAAGCCGATCTCACCATTACCATGAATCGTTCCGATCTTGAAGATATAATGATGGGCAAAACAAGCTTTGATGACAAGATCGAAGAAGGTAAGGCAAAGCTAAAAGGAAACCGCAAGTCTTATGATGAACTGGCAAGCATGCTGACAACTTTTACGATGGAGTTTGAGCTGCTACCTGGTACCTTGCCAGATGCCGCAGCGGCACCTGCCAATGAAAATCCGTTTAAGCAAATGGCGCCTTCAGACTCATCAGGTGGCTGATGCATTTCCAGTTCTAGTGTTGCCAATTTCCGGCAGCTAATCGGGTAGCCGGGGGTCTCTAACCACCGGCCCCCACAACACTCGGCAAGAGCTGTTAATAGCCGCCAGTAACGTATCAGTCCAATTAAGGATAATAAGCGCTGTACGGTCAGATATGGCCAATGTATGGCGTTTATACCGGCAAAACATTCACTAACGCTTCAGACCTTGATATTGACCATATCGTGCCGCTTGCACATGCTCACGACATGGTGCAGACAATTGGACAAGGGCGCAGCGTAGAACCTTTGCTAATGACTTTGATAATCTATTGGTGGTCGATGATGCAACTAATCAGGCTAAATCAGATAAAGCGCCAAATGAATGGCTGCCACCGAATGAGGATTACTGGTGTGAGTACGGTAAGCATTGGGACCGTGTTAAAGATAAATATGGATTGCGTTATAGTGATCAGGAGCGAATTGCATTAAATCGGCTTGCTGAGACTTGTTTTTGAATAGCTGGCCAGACTTAATAGCATATAAATTTAACCCGCTTTGAGCGGGTTTTTTTATTGCCTGTCGTTTTGTTGATATGCCGTACCATTGATAAATGGTGGTGACAAAATGGTGACATTTATTTATAAAATAAAAATGGCTCACAGGCAATCACCTGTAAGCCATTGATATTCTGGGTTGCGGGGGCAGGATTTGAACCTACGACCTTCGGGTTATGAGCCCGACGAGCTGCCAGACTGCTCCACCCCGCGTCTGAGCCGAGCATTTTAGCAAATTTGACTCGTCAAGGTCAAATCGCTTTTTAATCTGCATCTATATCTTAGGCATCACAAGATCATGGTGGCTATCGTCACCAACCAAAACTCAATTTATACACAATAGGATTTCTAATGGAAATAATATTTATTTCTAACAACTTAACAACGTGAATAGCGGCTGCGTGCCCATTTTTCCTGTTTATGCTGCTGTAATGCCGCCTGCTTTTTAAGCGCATTATTAATAACACGTACCACACTGTTTACATCAGCTGGTTTGTTGTTATGCGCAATCTGGCCTGTCAGATTGATTTCGGAATGTAATCTG
>JAJFJI010000342.1 GCA_021774205.1 Nitrosomonas sp. | reverse complement strand
ACGCCGACATTAGCGTAGCTTCGCTCGGAAACCAGTTCCAAAACGCTTGCAATCAATCTCTCTTTTGTATCACCTGAATTCACCATATCCTCAGTATAGTTGACCAGTCGGTAAAGTCAAGTTAAATATTAATTTTATTTGCTTTTACTTTGTATTCAGAAAACGATGGTGCGTACTCGATAGAGAAAGACATCCCGGTTTGCAATCAATTACACTGGGGCTGGTGCTACCGTTCTCAATACTGCTCAGCGTATTCTTGATCTTTGAGATCGAACATTTTATAGTTTCCAGAGGTGCGTGTTGCTTTGGAAAACTATTCCGCATCAGACGAGCGATGTTATCGAAATCTTCCGACATGAAGTAACGGTTAAGTGAAATGCCCATATCATGGACACCCACTCTACCGCTAAATGATCATCTAAATTCGAGCTGTTCGTCAATTGCCGGCTTCTTACATCGGAGACTTTTACTTCTTAATCGAGAGGTGTGTCAGCGATTGAATTTGTGAAGTTGCTCATTAGCTTGATGGCAAGGCCAAGAATAACTTCAAGTGCCTGAACGTCAGAATATCCAGCATCAAAAAAGTCTTGCAAATCCGCCTTAGTGGCTTTGCCTCGATTTTCGATAAGCGTTCGTGCAAATGTTCGCAAAGCTTCCAGCTTCTTGTCGGACATCGGGGCTCCACATCAAAGTGCGTTAAAATTCCTATCCATAATTCAGGGGGGTGGGCACGCTTTTTTGTCCACCATTTTTATTAAAAATTTAAGATAATCTCCCACTTGTAGATCTTGACATGACAGGGTCGATTTTGATGCCAGCTTTTAGCTAACTGAAGAGTAATTTATGAAGGCTGGTAACAATAGGTTACGGTTTTTACTTTACCTAAGTGCTCATAATTCTCTATTCCTTCCCGAACTTTAATTCGTACGGGAAATTTAATATCCGAGTAGGCTGCATCTGTCATTAGGATGTATTCCTCTTCAGGCACTGAATTTTTAAGTAATCGATGTATCAATATGACGTCCTTGCCTGACAATTCATTGAACTGGTTGATTTGATAAAAAAATGCTTCGCCGCAGTGTACAACTATTTTCAATTTTAACGCGTCAAGGTTACTGCAAGCACCACAAGCGCATTCATGAGTCTTTTTTATTTCGTGTAACTTGTCATGAAATGCTGAAAAAAACCGGAGTAATTTTTCGCCAACTTCTTTTCTGATCTCTGCATAGGTATATTGGCTATTATTTGTGGTAGCGTATAAAAATACTGCATCACCTTCAAGTTTTGATATCTGCAAGGGGATTTTAATTTGTTGAATAATCGATTCAATAAGTTGGGAAATAATGTACTGGCTATGCTTAATTTCAATGTCTTTCGAGACCATAAACTGGGTATAACCACTGATGTCAGCAATGGCTAAAAAAACGTTTTTGACATATCCATTACTCATAAGATTGAAGTATAGGTTTAACGGGCTCTGTTGCAAAAAATAGTGTTGGTCAGAGTAAGTCTCTAATATGCTGGATTATTCGGTATAAGTATAGAATTGTCTTTCAATAAGCCCGCTGTTCTACTCAACTAGAACTTCTTAACATTTTCTAAGGCTATGTTCGCGTTAATTGTTGAAACTCCCAAACGCCCAAAGCGGCGCGCCAAATATCCGTTGGCGTCAAAGCGTCTTTGGTTTCATCGATTTCCAATATCCTTAGTTGTTTGCTTGCCAACTATGGAATTCAAATAACGGATCGTTATCCGAACTCAAGTATCTCGGCAATGCTTTTCCGGCGATTATTTTGTTAAACATGCAACAAACCTATGCTAATGGGATTGCCGGCATGTACAGAAAAACCAATGATTCTTCGGCTACAAATGTCGATCACGAGCATCACCCAATGTGACTTTAACATAATAGATGCCCAACGAAACAGGTCTACCGACCATAAGCTATCTTTAGCGTGACCAATAAATGTCAACCGCGATGGGCCGTCGTTATCCGGTAACTTTTTATAATTTTTGCGCAGAATTCGAGCTACAGCGAATCAACTGACATCAATACCGAATTCCTTATATATCTGCATTGCAATGCGGCCATATCCGAATCGTGGATTTCGCCGCTTCATTTCAACGACAAGCTCAATCAAGTCATGTTCAGGTCCTTTACGCCCAGGGCTTATTCTTGTTTTACGAGAATATAGGTCTCGATATTTTCTTTTAACCAATGCTTGATGGAACTTCAATATTGTAGCGGATTTCAATGAAACCGCTATTTTTTGGAGTCGTACTTTGCTGATAAAAAATACCAGATAACCGAACAAGAAGCGATCAAAAGTAGTCAGTCTAGGTGTGCGCGTTTGTTTGCGCGTCAACGTCATCAGTTGATGTTTTAGCATCAGGTTTTCTGTCATCACAGTTTTTCGCCACCTGGCCTAATAAGCTTGGCGAGCGTACAAAAAGTGAATCAAGAATTGAATCTTTTTGATCATCCGAGTTATCTTACACATTTGTAGACAAACGGCAAGTTAGGCTAACTTATAGATTTCTTGTGTAAATTAGCATTCCGAACACTACAAGTCTCAAAACGCTTGCAATCAATCTCTCTTTTGTATAACTTGAACTCAACATATTTTTATAATAGTTGACTGGTCGTTTAAGACAAATTAAATATGAATTTTATCTGTTTTTATTTTCTATTCAGAAAACGATGAAGCATATCCGAAAGCAAAAGAAAATAATAGCAAGATCATGAGAAGGCTATTGGCGTATTGAACCGTTCAACTTGAGTTCGACCGAGTACTGACTAAGCTATTTTTGCACGCGTCCTATATTGGCATTTATGCAAATAAGGTTTGCAATCTATCCTATTTCGGGTATGAACTGAAACAAGTAACATGAGTTTGTCGCATACGGATATCAAAAGTACTGCGAAATTTTGAACTCTAACGGTTACTAAAAGGAAATTTATTATGTCACGTATTGAATCTATAAACCCTAGTGAAGCTACCGGCGAGACCAAAGAATTATTGGATGCGGTTGAACAAAAACTTGGTAGTGTCCCTAACTTTTTACGCGTATTCGCGCATTCACCCAAAGCATTGGCAGCTTTTTTAGGCTTGTTCGAAAATATCGGCCAGGGTGTATTAGATCCTAAGATTGGTGAGCGCATTGCACTGGCTGTAGCTGAAAAAAATGGCTGTCAATATTGTGTCTCCGCGCATACTGCTATAGCTCGAGGCGCTGGGCTAAACAACGATGAAATTGAAAATGCGCGTAACGGTCACTCGACAAATCCAAAAGCCCATGCTGCTGTGACGCTTGCTTCTGCCTTGAACGAAAAACGTGGCAACATTTCGACGATGGAATTTGCGCAAGCCAAA
>JAJFJI010000341.1 GCA_021774205.1 Nitrosomonas sp. | reverse complement strand
TTGGGTTGGACCAAAGTGCCGACGGGAATTTCCTATAGTAACTATCGTGACTATGTACATTCGGAAACTGGCATAACACTTGATGTATGCGGTTTGCGGAAGCGGGGTGAAAAGGAGATAGTCGGGGGTTTTGCATTGCCGGATTGCCCGGAGGACTATCAACGGGTCTCTGTTTTCCCTGTTTTTGAGTTGAAGCGGCGCGGCACAGCATTTGGGGATGTCTGGTTCCCACAACAACCTGAGAAAATTTTAACCGCATTTTATGGTGACTGGCGCACCCCAAATCCTTATTGGGATACCGTAATTTCAGCGTTAAACTTGGAGAAGTACAGCTTGCTGGTTCGGTGTTATGCCTACTATCGGCTGGTACAACGCTGGCTATCCGGTGATCTAACCAAAGCGTGGAGCTATGCCGTGCAAATTGGCTTGAAAGATCCGGATGATTTGTTGATCTTACAATGCCGTCAATGGCTGGAAAAGACGATGACGCAGACCGGCCAGGAAATTCCTATGTGGCCCCAAAATCGGGTCGGGCAGCGGGTTTATACGCGCATGGTAGCCGATTTATTTCATCCAGGCCACGTCAATTTCTTGCGTTCCGCACGGGCACTTGGTTCGCATTTGACCGTCTGTGTTGTATCTGATGAGCGGGTATTAGACAATAAGGGAAAGCGCTCTGTTATGACACAGGCCGAGCGTGTTGCAGTTGTTTCAGCCTGCCGATATGTTGATGATGTCATCACGGATAGTCCAGTGAATGCTACGCAGGAATTTATGAAAACGCATGGTTTCGATATTTATACTTTTGCCTGTGCTTCTGAACAGGAAAGGTTAGGAAAACGCCAGCAATGTGCATTACTGCCATCTGAAATGGTTCATGAGATAGATTATTTGCCTGGGATTTCAACTTCCGGTCTGGTCATGCGTGTGTTGGATGGGGCGGGTGGCACAGATTCGGAAGATTCAAAGTAATATTTGCTGTCGGTTCTCCTTTTTTTGATATGTGCTACGCGGTAATCTTGATTTTATAACCAGTGAATATATTTGCGGGAGTTTGACAGCGTACTAGGAGGCTGTCCGAGAATAGCGTGATCTACTGTGGAAAAGCTATTTTGGCCATATTTTCCGATCATTTTCGTTAAATAGAATAACTATTCGCCTCAAATGATCAAAAAATCTACCTCAAAATGACTTCCCCTCGCTACGACCACTATTCTCGGACAGCCTCCTAGGCAATATACGCTATACTTTTTAACAATTCACCTGTTACACTTCTGTATTAATAATCAGCAATTACGCCTCACTTGCCAAATAGAATTCATCAGGAGTCTGCCATGAAATTTTCAATTTATCGTTATGATCCCGACAAAGATGATAAGCCTTACATGCAGGATTACGATATCGAATTGGAGCCTACCGATAGAATGTTGCTGCATGCATTGGCGCGTATTAAAAGTACCGATGATAGTTTAAGCTTACGGCGTTCTTGTGGAGAAGGGGTATGTGGATCGGATGCGATGAATATTAATGGCCGTAACGGGTTAGCTTGTATTACACCCATTGCTGGCTTGAAACAACCGATAGAAATCCGCCCATTACCGGGGTTACCGGTTATTCGAGACCTGATTGTTGATATGACGCAATTTTTTAAACAATATCGTTCCATCAAGCCTTATCTCATTAATAATGATCCGCCACCAGAGACCGAAAGACTCCAGTCACCAGAGGAAAGAGCAGTATTGGATGGCGCATATGAATGTATCTTGTGCGCTTGTTGTTCGACTTCCTGTCCATCATTCTGGTGGAATCCTGATAAATTTGTTGGGCCTGCTGGATTGTTGCAAGCATATCGGTTTCTCGCTGACAGTCGTGATCAAGCCACAGCTGAACGGCTAGATAACTTGGAAGACCCATACCGATTGTTTCGTTGTCATTCCATTATGAACTGTGTCTCATCTTGCCCTAAAGCGTTAAATCCAACCAGTGCCATTGGTAAGATCAAGGAGATGATGGTTAAAAGAACGATATGAAAGAGCTGGAGCGTGCGCGGTGGCGTTGTCGGCGAGGTTTGTTAGAGCTTGATATCGTTCTGCTGCGTTTTATGGAGAAGTATTACACTCAGTTAAATGAAGCTGAGTTTCGCCAATTTGAAGAATTATTGTCTCTGTCTGATAATGAGTTATGGGATTTGATTGTCGAGAAGAAAAAGATCGAGGATGATGGGGTTCAGCATGTGCTGCGACTGTTACAATTAAGCTAGTAAAAATTCTCGATATACAGAATAATTTATTATCAGAGGGTTAGGGGTTTAAGTTATACAAAAAATGAGAAGTAGGGATCGCATTTTATAATGGTGCAGCGTAGTTACATACATCATGACGTAAGAAGTGGAGATTAATATGACACAGAAACATACAGCGATCTTTGATCCGGGAAATAGCAGCGAATCGGTAGAATTGCCTGTCCTATCAGGTACTATGGGGCCGGATGTTGTTGATATTCGTACGTTGCATGCGAAAAGTGGGATGTTTACTTATGACCCCGGTTATCTTTCTACGGCCAGTAGCAGCTCCAAAATAACATTTATTGACGGTGCTAAAGGCATTTTGCTTTATCGTGGCTATCCGATTGAACAACTAGCCATGCATTGCGATTTCATGGACGTATGTTATCTGTTGATACATGGTGAACTGCCTAACAATGCGGAAAAAATAACGTTTGATCATGCGATCAAAGAGCATTCCATGTTGCACGAACAATTGGTTCGCTTTTTTAGTGGCTTTCGGCGAGACGCACATCCAATGGCAGTTATGGTCGGCGTCGTGGGTGCGCTTTCTGCTTTTTATCATGAAGCAATGGATATTTCTGATGCGGTGCATCGTGAGCAATCTGCTTTTCGCTTAATCGCGAAATTGCCGACGATTACTGCAATGGCTTACAAATACAATATTGGACAACCATTTATTTATCCCCGTAATGATTTGAGTTATGCAGAAAATTTTCTGCATATGATGTTTTCGATCCCAACCGAGGAATACAAGTTGAACCCAGTCATTGTCAAAGCACTGGAACGTATTTTGATTCTTCATGCGGATCATGAGCAAAATGCCTCGACATCTACGGTAAGGCTGGCCGGCTCCAGTGGCGCTAATCCATTCGCTTGTATTTCAGCAGGGATTGCTTGTCTTTGGGGACCTGCACATGGCGGCGCAAATGAAGCTTGTCTAAATATGCTGGAAGAGATTGGTGATGTTTCTCGTATTAATGAATATATCAAACGCGCCAAGGATAAGGATGATAATTACCGGCTGATGGGATTTGGTCACCGGGTGTACAAAAACTTTGATCCCCGTTCAAAGCTGATGCGTGAAACCTGTCATGAGGTATTGAATGAATTAGGGTTGCATAATGATCGCCTTTTCAAACTGGCATTGGAATTGGAACGGATTGCGTTAGAGGATGAATATTTTATAGAAAAAAAACTCTATCCGAACGTGGATTATTATTCCGGTATTGTGCAACGTGCCTTGGGAATTCCCACTATTATGTTTACTGCTATTTTTGCTATGGCGCGAACGGCGGGGTGGGTAGCCCAGTGGAGTGAAATGATTTCTGATCCGGAATACAGAATTGGACGCCCACGTCAACGCTATATCGGTGAGGAAATGCGAGATGTTCCATCAGAATTTTTCCGTAAATAGCTTTTTTTATGGCGTTTTTCTATCGTTGTTTGCGCAAAATGATGTCTAATATATTTGATTGTCATGTAAATTGTTTTTTTTTGATACCAGACAGTGACAATCACACTCGTTTTTTAAATTCCTAACCATGAAAAAGCAATTTTCTGAAAATTCATTGTTGTTTGGTTCGAATGCACCATTCATTGAAGCGATTTTTGAAGACTATTTGAAAAACCCTGCGTTAGTTTCACTCGAATGGCGCAAATTTTTTGAAAAAATTCAGCGGCCAAATAACACAAATGGCAAGGAATACCTGCTTGACAAGGCCATTGAATCAGAATTTGAATCGGTTCAAAAGTCTGTTGCTGAAGATGATCAGGTTGAAGTTGGAAAAGCCATACTGGCTGATACCGGTGAACGGAAGCAAGTTGCGGTATTGCAGCTGATTAATGCGTATCGTTATCTTGGTGTTTACCGGACTAATCTTGATCCGCTGGGATGTCGGGAAAAGCTTGATGTGCCTGAATTGGAACCAAGCCACTATGGGCTATCCGATGATGACATGGATAAGGTATTTCATACAGGTTCGTTTGTTGGCCCAGAACGCGCGCCGTTAAGGCAGATCCTTGAGTCATTACGGCAAACCTATTGTGATTCGGTTGGTGTGGAATATATGTATATGGCCAACGTGGAGCAAAAACGTTGGATACAGGCGAAGATTGAAGGTAAACAATCCCGGCCCATTTACTCCCCTGAATATAAGCGACATATTCTGGAACGGTTGAATGCCGCAGAGATTTTGGAGCGATATCTGCATACCCGTTATGTTGGGCAAAAACGTTTTTCGGGGGAAGGTAATGAAAGCCTGATTCCATTACTAGACAATTTATCACAACGAGCAGGTCAATTGGGTGTGAAAGAAATTGTTATTGGCATGGCACACCGTGCGCGGCTAAATGTTTTAGTCAATGTGCTGGGGAAAATGCCATCCGATCTTTTCAAGGAATTTGAGGGAGCTCATATACAGAACCTGCCATCAGGCGATGTAAAATATCACCAGGGCTTTTCTTCTGCGATAACGACGCCAGGAGGGGTTGTTCGCCTGACATTGGCTTTTAATCCATCCCATCTTGAGATAGTCGATCCAGTCGTAGAAGGTTCTGTTCGTGCGCGTCAGCACCGACTGAATGACAAGCATGGGGACTTGGTTTTGCCGGTTTTACTTCATGGTGATGCAGCATTTGCTGGACAGGGTGTGGTGCTGGAGACGTTGAATCTATCACAGACGCGTGGCTACGGTACTGGGGGAACGGTACATGTCATTGTCAACAATCAGATTGGTTTTACGTCTTCTGATCTACGTGACACACGCTCGACACTTTATTGTACCGATGTGGCGAAAATGATTGAATCGCCCGTTTTTCATGTTAATGGCGACGATCCAGAAGCCGTGGCCATGGTTACTGAAATTGCACTGGATTTTCGTATGCAGTTTCATAAAGATGTTGTGATTGATTTGGTTTGCTATCGTCGTTTGGGCCATAATGAGCAGGATGATCCAATGGTTACGCAACCGGCGATGTATAAAATCATCAAAAATCATCCGGGAACACGGCAGCTTTATGCCGATCAGCTGGAAGCTGAGGGTGTGATTCAGGCTGGCGAAGCAGAGGCTTTGGTGCAAGCTTATCGTGATGCGATGGATGCCGGATTAAATCCAAATAAAGCAATTTGTTACAAATCTAAGCCTGCTTATTCAGTCAATTGGGTACGTTATCTGAATCCAGGAAAATGGAACCAGGAGGTGAAAACTGGGATATTTCTTAAGGACTTAAAACACTTATCTGAGCGGCTAACTGATATTCCAGTTGATTTTAAATTGCATCCCAGGGTTGATAAGATTATTGCTGATCGTCGTTTGATGGGAAAGGGCAATTTGCCGTTAGACTGGGGTAAGGCTGAAAATTTGGCTTATGCTGCGTTATTAACAGAAGGGTTCCCAATTCGGATATCCGGGCAGGATTCGGGTCGCGGCACTTTTTTTCATCGTCATGCTGAGTTGCATGATCAGAATCAGGATCAGGATAAAGAGAGCGATGGTATTTATATACCATTACGCAATATTATGCCTGATCAGCCTGATTTCATGATTATTAATTCCATTTTGTCAGAAGAAGCTGTGTTGGCCTTTGAATATGGCTATGCGACGACGCAACCTAATGAGTTAATTAT
>JAJFJI010000035.1 GCA_021774205.1 Nitrosomonas sp. | reverse complement strand
GCATGATCATGCGTAGTGGCGATTCCCGCCTCATCATGCTCATTATACGCACTGGCGACTCCCGAAATAAATGCCGGCAACACCAACATTCCAAGTAGATATATTTTAGCTGAGATTGTCTTCATGCTATTGTCCTTTATTGAGAGAAATTCAGTTCAATACAAAATTGTTAGTTGCGGGTGCAAATACGAAAGAACTGTCTTCTCGATCAGACATGCCTATGCATACTCGCGACCTGACTTTCAATACCTTTACCCCTATGCTTGTGATTGATTATGTGTTTATATTTTGATTTTTGTCAAATCCATCTGTTGTTAATTCGCAACAGTGTGGGTAATTAGTTTAGTGATTTGTGCAAATGAAAAATTGTTGCGTTTATATGGCAGTGACCAGGAGGCTGTCCGAGAATTGAATAATTGACGGTGGAAGTCCTATTTTGGTTTATTTGTCTATTACTTTTATTTAGTAGAACAATCACTTGCCTAAAATAATTAAAAAATCTGCCTTAAGTTTAGTAGCGTTCCCTCACTAACATTACTATTCTCTAACAGCCGCCTGGCCTGAAAAGTTACTGCGATGCACTGAATTGATACTTTTTTTAGAGATTTTAGTTCATTTATTTTTTATTTTTATCATCAAATAAGCACTCAATTTCTCCATAGTTCATGGCTTGAAGGTCTTCTTTTTTGATAAATTTCAATGCGGCAGAATTGATGCAATAACGAAGCCCCGTTGGGGCAGGCCCATCTTTGAACACATGCCCTAGATGGTTGTCACCATAGCAGCTACGAACTTCCATTCTGGGCATCAATAAACTAGAATCATTTTTCAGATTGATGAAAGCATCATTGATTGGTTGGTAAAAACTTGGCCACCCGGTTCCAGAATCGAATTTATGAATAGAAGAAAATAAAGGTTCTCCTGACACAATGTCAACGTAAATACCTTCTTCTTTGTGGTCCCAGTATTCATTCTGAAACGGTGGTTCCGTGCCTTCATTTTGTGTGACCTCAAATTGCAATTTTGTCAGTTTATTCTTGAGTAAGGGTTCGTCTTTTTTGAAGTTTTCATATTTATTGGGCATGTGAGGTTTTTCTCCTGTTAGCAATATTTTTTGTAATTTTCAGATACAGCTTATCATTAACCTAAAAATCGTAGTTGATCGCGACCAATGAGAACTAACCCGCTATCTATTTTTACAGGCTAATGTTTAACGATGGATGAAAATGAAACGCAATTGAACCTAAAATCCTCAGTTGACCGCGACAGTAATTAGTAATCTTATGACAAGAAGACAACTATTTTTCACTATGACACTCACCTTTAAATTGAGGAACGCTATGATGCTTATAGCACGCCGTTACTTCTTTTTTACTGCGTTGCAATTCGTTGCAATTACGAGTTATACCACCTCATTGCGCCTTGCCAAAAAGAAACAACAACGCAAGCTTTTAACACCATCCAACTGAGGATTTTAAGTTGAACGATATGGTTGCCGAAAAACAGCATCCGTCATTTTTTCACGCCGCAACGTGTTTTATTGGCGTGTTTTTGATGATTTCAATCGGATTTTTTGTGTATGAAGCCAGTGTGCACGCGGTTATCTTTCTGGCGTTGATATGGGTCGGGGTAAACGCAGCTCAGCTCGGTTATACTTATCTAGAAATCCGCGACTTGATGAATCGAGGCATCAGCAACGCTTTGCCCGCGATCTACATATTCCTATTGATTGGTATGGTGATCGCGAGTTTTATGCAAAGCGGCACGGTTCCCAGTCTCATTTATTACGGATTGGATCTGCTTAATCCGGCCATATTTTTAGCGGCTGGATTGGTGTTGTGCAGTTTGATGTCGGTGGCAACGGGTACTTCTTGGGGTACTGTTGGAACAGTAGGCGTCGTATTGATAGGTATTGGTGAAACGATGGGTATCCCGTTGCCGATCGTTGCTGGCATGATTGTTTCAGGTGCTACCTTTGGCGATAAGCTTTCGCCAATTTCAGATACCACTAACCTTGCAGCCATGAGTGCTGGGACAAATTTGTATCGCCACATTCATGTCATGTTGTATACCACAGTACCCACTTTTCTGATTGTTCTGGTAATACTCATCTTCCTTGGTTTGCAATATGCAGAAAATCCACTGCCAACTGACAGTATTGGTGAAATTAGAGCGGCATTAATTGACGCCTATCAATTAAATTTATTGTTTACATTGCTGCCAATATTACTGATGTTTGGCCTAAGCATGAAAAGGTATTCGCCTGAAATTAGTATGTCTAGCAGCATCTTACTTGCAATGGCGATTGCTGTTTTCTATCAGGGCAAAGAGGTCATCGATGTGATTAATGCGCTGTGGCAGAATACACCCGGTGAAACTGGTGTTGAAAGTATTGATGCGTTACTGGGCCGTGGCGGTATTTATAGCATGGCCTGGACATTGCTGTTATCCATCATGGCGCTGGCTTTGGGTGGAATTTTGCATTATGCTGGGTTTTTACGCGTTCTGTTGGCGCATGTTGTTGCAGGCATTGAACGTATTAGTGTTTTGATTGCAACCACTATTTTTTCTGGATTTTTTAGTAATATCGCAATGGGAGAGGCGTATATTTCAATCATTTTAAATTGCCAATTATTTAAGGATTCATATCAGAAAAGAGGATTGGATAAAGCCGTGTTATCCCGCTCCGTGGAGGAGGGGTCAACCATGACCACGGGATTAATTCCGTGGACAACGGCTGGTGCGTTTTACGCGGCGACGCTTGGCGTTGCAACGCTGGAATATGCACCGTATGCATTTCTCAATTTACTTAATCCGATCATTTCCATTGTTATGGCGATCCTTGGCATCGGCTTGCTACGCAATGACCAAAAAAGTGTAGGTTAATTTTTCCTGGGCGGGGGACTACATTGACGCTCAATGGGTCGGGTGTTATATTTTTCCATAGAGGGGTAGGAGTTATGGCTCGCTTCCTTCAGAATATACATATAAAAATTTAATTGCTTATGGGAGGGACAGGATGGCTTCAACGAATCAGGTTTTTATTAGTTTTGCGTTAAAAGACACGGAGTTAAGGGATAAGCTTGTTGATCAAATAAACAAGGAAAAACCTGAAGCGAAATGTGTTGATATGCCCTTGAAAAAATCATGGGAGAGCGCCTGGAAAACAGAAGTTCAGGACACAGTCCGAGGCTGTGCGGGCGTCATTGGTTTGATTAGTGAAAGTATTACCAAGGCAGACGGTCAGCAGTGGGAACTGCGTTGTGCGATTGACTCCGGGTTACCATTGCTGCTGATTGGTGATAAATATTCTAAGGATATTCCAGCGAAACAGCTGCCGGAACTGATAAGAGACAAAGACATCCGGCTGTGGGAAGAAGCGATTGTTTCGGGGTTCTTGAATAGGTTGAATATAACCAGCACAGACGAGTGATGCAAGTTATGGGACAGAGTTTATTCAAAACTTCTGTCCCATAAGGGTCCATATTACAATTTGTTTATTGCTTTGCGGATTTGTTTCAGTGCTGTCAAAATGGTGTTGCGGGGCGCGCCGATATTAAATCGCATAAATCCGCTGCCTTCCATTCGACCAAATTGTATTCCCGGATTCATGCCAATACCTGCTTCGTGTATGAAGAAATGCTGGAGTTGCGCATCGTCCATATTTAAGGCGCGACAATCAAGCCATAAAAGATAAGTGCCTTCCGGTTTTATTAGCTTTATTTCGGGCAGATGGTCTGCCAAATATGTTTCAACGCAATCACGCGTATCGCGTAAATAAACCAATAATGCTTCCAGCCAGGTTTTTCCTTCTCGGTAAGCCGCTTCAAAAGCAACAATACTGAAAGGATTGCTGGCACTAACATGCATGGCATTGAATACCTGTGTGATGGCGGTGCGGTTTTTCTTGTCTGGAATAATCAGCGTAGAGAGATTGAGTCCTGGCATGTTAAAAGTTTTACTGGGCGCCATCGCCGTGATTATATTAGCTGAGCTTTCCGTCATGGTGGCAAGTACACGGTGTTTGTTGCCAGGATAAATCAGGTCGGCATGGATTTCATCGGACAAAATAATTAAATCATATTTTTTCGCAAGTTCCAGCAGGCGGGTAAGTTCCTGCTCATTCCAGACTCTGCCAACCGGATTGTGCGGGGAACATAGCAATAACAAGTGTGCTTGTTTTGCACACTGTTCGAGGTGGTCAAAGTCAATCACATAGCGGCCATTTTCCAGTTGCAGCGGATTATGTAACAGTTTTCTGCTGTTATTTGTTGCCGCGGAGAAGAAAGGAAAATAGACGGGTGGCTGTATGATGACCGAATCGCCGGGCTTAGTGAAAGCCAGGACGGCTGCATTTAATGATGGAACCACGCCTGGACACATGACTATCCATTCGTGTTGTATTGCCCAGCCATGACGTTGCTGTGCCCAGTCTGCGACTGTTTCATACAGACTGTCCGGAAAGCGTGTGTAGCCGTAGATGGGGTGGTTGGCACGCTCAATCAGCGCTTTTGTGATAGCGGGTGGCGTGGCAAAATCCATGTCAGCGACCCATAATGGGATAACATCGGGTTTGCCGAACATATTTTGTCGTTCATCATATTTAACACTGTTGGTTCCCTTGCGGCTAATTTCATGGTCAAAACCATTGCTCAAGAAATTTTCTCCCAGATAGTCGCTTCCGCCAGTGTATGTTGGAATTTACGCTTGGTTTCGCGAATCACGAAAGGAACCGCCTGGGGACCCTGTATGAGTTTGAAATGATGACCCAGAGTTTCCTTCAAACCATCCAAGGTGGTGAAGTTTTCGCCATCTTTTTTGAAGCCACCGACCCATGATTCCTTTTTGGTGTGTTCTGTCAGCCAAGTATAGGGTGAAGTGATCATTAATAGACCGCCAGGTTTAATTCGGGCATGGATTGTTGTTAGAAATTTTGCCGGATCATACAAACGATCAATCAAATTGGCGGCAAGAATCAGGTCATAATCTGTAAATATGGGTTTCAGGTTGCAGGCATCGCCTTGGTAAAACTCAACTTTATTTTTGACGCTTTCCAATCCAAGGTTGGCAAGTGAGCGTTCCTTATACGAAACCAGATCACCTTCTTCGGTGAGTGTGTAACGTAGAACGCCTGTTTGTGCTAATTGTACGCCTTGACCGATGAAGCGGGCTGAAAAATCCATCCCGGTGACATGATCAAAATGGCGTGCCAGCTCAAAGGTTGATCGTCCCGAAGCGCAGCCCAAGTCGAACGCTTTATGCGCCGGTCTGTCACCCATGGCAGCAATGGCTATCTCAGCAAGTGCTGCCGGGAAGTTTGGTACGTCAAAATAGGTGTCGCCATAATGAAACTCACCATATTCTGAAAGCAGTTTGTTGGTTTCATAGTGGGAACTGTGCTGAGCAGCAGGCGTGTCAGTGACCACATAACGAAACCCAGCATGCTGAAAAAAATGCCGACGGAAAGCGTAGCGTGAACTTCTCAGTGATTCATTGCCGCATGCGATCCAGGAGCCACCTTTGATTAAGTTGTGTTGGTCATCATAAGTAGGCGTTGTGAAGTCATCATAAAGTGGATGAACGTCGAATCCCTCAAATGGATAAGTGGGTGTTTCAGTCCATTGCCAGACGTTGCCGGTAATATCGAAGAATTCTCCCTGTTTAAATTTGTTAACAGGGCAACTGGATGCATAGTAATCAAGATGAATATTGCCGGCGGCGGGTTCGTTAAGCGGTACTTCAGATAAATTGGTGAAATCATAAAGCCGGTACCATTCATCTTCTGTCGGCAATCTGACGGGTTGGCCACTGGTTGCCGTTTTCCAATTACAAAATGCTTTGGCTTCATGATAATTTACGTCTACTGGCCAATCCCAGGGCATTGGGATCTCTTCAGTCATTAATCGTAGTTGCCATTCGGAATTTTTTTTGACCCAGAAAGTCGGATGCTTCGCCCCGGCGAATTTTTGCCAGGAACGGCCTTCTTCTTCCCAATAGTTCTCGGTCGTGTAGCCATTTGCTTCCACAAAGGCTAAAAATTCCTGATTGCTGACCAGGTATTGACTGGCTTGAAAAGCTGGAACGTGTGTTTCATGTTGACCAAATTCGTTGTCCCAGCCATAAGTAACGGGGTCAGTGAAATTTTTGCCAACGCAAATTGTACCCGCCGAAACGTTAATCAACTGGTTTTGCGGTGCAGCACCTGATTCCCGGCAGGGTTCCCAGTCAGTATGTGGCTGGACGTATTCAAGCGCATGCTGACGAATTAAAACAGAGGAAGTTTCCAAATGAATACGTTCATGTTCTATACCCATGATGATAGGCCACCATGCGCTTTCCCAGGTGATCGGTAAAGTCAGTGGCATATTGCTGATAAGTTTGTCTACCAAATTGCGCACGGTGTTACGGTAGTTGCGCACTTCTTCGACGGTTGGCCACTCGTAGTGCGTTGTGTCCAGATCATCCCAACTCATTTCATCAACGCCGACTGCAAAAGTGGATTCCAATTTTGGATTAATTCGTTCTTTAATTAATCCCGCAAGAATCAGTTTGTTGGCAAAAAAAGTTGCGGTATGGCCAAGGTAAAAGATCAGCGGATGGCGTAATGGTATTGGTTTTTTATAGTACGCTTCATCATTGCGTAGCGTTTCAAAAAGCTTCTCGTAGTAATCAAGTGTGGCGTGGAAGTAAGCGCGTATTTCTTCGCGTTTTGCATTGATGTCATCCCCCGAGAGCAAAGGGGTTCTTTGGAAACGTTGTTGTCGCATAGGCGTTATAGATCATTCGGAATTCTTGAAAGGGCGTATTATACCGTTTCGTGCGATGGATATCACTTGCAAACTTGGAAACCGTTATTGGTCAGCGGAAAATAGTTAGGCAGGGCAACGCTTTTTTAGTGTGAATGACCCTGTACAGACAAGTTTTTCTTTTCGTTCAGCAATAAGGATAGGTCGGTGTGAGAGAGTGGCTTTGAAAAAAGATAACCTTGTATTTCTTCGCAACCAAATTCTTTTAGCATCGAAAGCTGGTCATGATTTTCCACGCCTTCTGCGATTAATTTTAGGCCAAGACTATGTCCCAGTGTAATGATGGTTTTGGTGATGGCCGCATCGCTATTTTCATGCGTCATGTTGTGGACAAACGATCGATCAATTTTTAATTTGTCGATCGGAAAACGCTTGAGATAAGCCAAAGATGAATAGCCGGTACCAAAATCATCAATACTAAGCTTAACACCCAATGATTTTAATTCGCTAAGTGTTGCCGACGTGATTTCAGCATCATGCATGGCGGTTCCTTCAGTTAATTCCAACTCCAGCCAGCAGGCGTCTAATTCAGAAACTTCCAGGCTATGTCGCACAGCTGCCAGCAGATCCGGGCAGTGGAACTGCCGTGGAGAAATGTTGACGGCTACTGTCACTGGTTTTAAACCGGCATCCTGCCAGGCTTTGTTTTGTATGCAAGCTGTCATTAGTACCCATGAGCCGATAGAAATGATCATGTCTGTTTCTTCTGCAAGTGGAATAAAAATAGCTGGCGGTACCATGCCGCGATTGGGATGATTCCAGCGGATTAATGCTTCTATCCCAACAACGGTCTCGCCGGAAATATTAAACTGCGGTTGATAGTGCAGTTCCAGTTCGTCACGTTTTTCGGCGTCTCGTAATTCATGTAATAATTCAAGGCGATCCAGTGAACTATTATCCATTTCCGGCAGATATCGCCGGATGCTGTTGCCGCCTGCTCGTTTAACCTGCTGCAGTGCCGTATCGGCGTGGCGCAACAGCGTATTGGGGTCATTACCATCTTCAGGAAAGAGGGTGATGCCGATGCTGAGGGAAAGATACAATTTTCTTTCGTCCAAAACGAAAGATGTGCGCATAAGATCAATAATTTTTTGCGTAAAAGTTTGCAACTCAGTTTGCCGAGTCACGCTGGGAAGCAAAATAGCAAAAATATTGCCTTCAAAACGATGGATATGGCAGACAGGATTCTCGCGCTCCATCAATGGCAGTAATCGGTTTGCGACTGCATTAAGCACCTGATCGGCAGGTGTATGTCCCAATGCTTCTACGATAAAACGGAAGCGATCAAGCCGGACGAGTAGAACAGCACCAGTTTTTTTGTTATCAAGGACATACCTAAGCATCTTTTCAAAGCTGTGCCGATTCGGAAGATTGGTTAGTGAATCATGGTAGGCCAAGTGCTGCAGCTTCTCCTCTGTATGTCTGTGATTGGTGATATCTGCCAGATAAACATGAAAACAGCGCAGATCGGAATGGTGTCGAATGCGGCAGCTAAAAATTCGGTTGTCTATTTTATATTCCCAATATGCACCGGATTGTCCCGCTGAACGAGTAATGGCCAGTTTTTCTTCTAGTTTTGTCGGGAGTAGTTCTCTTGCCGATGTGAAACCGAGTGACGTTGTGACGTTGGTCGCACCTGGATTGCAATAAAGTAACCGACCTTTTCCATTGAGACTGAGCACTGGGTTCGGGTTGCGTTCAGGAAACGTAATAAAACGGCGCCACTTGTTGAAATAATAGTTGGCCGTCAGTGAGATAATAAACATGTGTATGCCGGACAAGATTATTATGTAAATGACCTTCTGTGCTTCGGCGTGAATTTGTGCGCCTTTGTTTTCTAGATTATGACGTAACTTGGTGTTCAGAAGAAGGGTGTGATGGTTTATTTTGTGTAAATTAGAGGTAATTTTTTCAAGCAATGAATCAATGTGTTTTTTGTCGGTAATTGGCGCGTTCAGTGCTCGAGCAAGCAATGCAGATAAATTGTTTGTCTGGTGGTGCAATTCCACAAGTAACTGTTTTTCGGTTTGGGCAGGCAATTCCTTAATTAATTGAGTAACTTTGTTGTTTTTATTGCTATAGTTTGCAAGAAAATGTTGTTGGTCAGTGCTGGTTTGGTATTTGTTTAGTAGTCGATGAGACTCATGAATCGTATTATTTATTTGAGATATTGTATTAAGTGCAGCAACATCCTGTTCGATCAGGGTTTCTGAGGTTATGTTGACGATATTGGTATGATGGTAAATAAGCGCTAATAAAAGCAGCCCAGTGGCTACAACCAATGTGGTTACGATAAATGCTCGATGACTTGAGTTAAGGCATTTCACTGCAGTGAATGGCTGATTGTAAATGAAGCCCGATAGGTTGCCACTGTTTAGATTCCGGCCAAATGAGAAATATGGACATTTTTGCGGTCTAAAAGCTATTTCTAGCTATCATCTGTTCCATATTGAGAAATAGATTGCTTCACTGATAACATGTTTTTGTAAGTAACTTTCGTTTCGTAGAATGTAATACAAAATAGTTAACTGATTAAGTTGCTTATAGCTGGTTTTCTATTGGGCTGCTAGCAAGCATTATC
>JAJFJI010000340.1 GCA_021774205.1 Nitrosomonas sp. | reverse complement strand
TCCAGCGGATAACGTTTCCCCGCCAGATCGTCTTGAATACATTGCATTACCAATGGACTGCGATGACGATGCAATAGTTTTTGAATTTGATCAGCGCTATACCAATCTGCTTGTATGATACCGGTATCAAGTGGCCGATTTGGGTCATAATCGCTAATATAACCGGAAAATGCAAAACGAAGATATGTCGTATCCTTGGCGCAAAAATGCCAATAATAAATGCCAACCAGGCACTGTGGAACAAACGTATAACCTGTTTCTTCTAATGTTTCGCGGATTGCGCCCTGGACAATGGATTCACCCGGCTCCAGATGCCCTGCTGGTTGATTAAAAACTGAATCCGGACCAGCAGATTGCACCTCTTCTACCAACAGGTATTTTCCCGCTTGCTCAATAACTGCCGCAACCGTAACGTTAGGTTTCCAAATCATCGTATTTATGGTCAAATCCTTGAGAACAAATGAGCATCAAAATATCATGCAATACATTGATTAATATTATAATAAAGACCAAGCTAAGGGCGGCGCCGCTCCTCCTTCTTTTGCTCATAGTTAGTCAGCTTGGAAAGATCAAGCAATTCCTTCGACAACCATTCCTGCGCCATAATATCGCCAACTGTCATGGTCGCCTGATCAAGTTCGGTCGCTACAATTTTTACAACAACATCACGATCGGTAACAATTCCCACTGGCGCCGAAACACCATTCTGGTTTTCCACAACAACGACATCACCAACATGATGCTAACGCATAAGTTTAGCTGCTTCTTGCACCGTTTCATCGCGATGCACAGTAATGACTTCCCGGTTACAAATTTCACCAACAGACATAATAATCACCTTTTAATCTGAGTAACAAGAAATATAAAAGATATGCCAAAACTTTATCACAGCATATTAAGGAACACATCAATCTTTACAAAACCGCTTTATTCTTTGTTAAATTGGATTGAAATGTGCTGCCGCTATGCCCATTGACAGGGAACTTACCTTTGGATTTAGCTTAAAATCCTCAGTTGGGTGGTGTTTAGCGTGCGTTGTTGTTTCTTTTTGGCAAGGCGCAATAAGACGGTATAACGCGTTATGTCAACGAATTGCAACGCAGTAATAAAGAAAAAACGGCGTGCTATAAGCGTCATCGCGTTCCTCAACTTAAAGATGCGTGTCATCGTGAAAAATATGCGTCTTCTTTTCATGAGATGACTTATTACTGTCGCGGTCAACTGAGAATTTTAGGTTTAAGCACTGCTTCAATCCAAAATATTAACCGTCCTGAATTATTAAACTGCTTCGTGTCGCTGGACACCCAACTCCCATAAAAAAATACCTACACTATCAATTAACAACAAATGTCCACTGACTTTAATGAAAACCGATTGAAGTGCCACGAAACCAGAAAACTCAATAACAAATACTGTGCACCAGAAACACGGACAAAAGCAACGGCCTAACATACTGTCGCAGCCCTTTAATTAAAGATTCTCTCCCGATACTTCGTTATCCACACAGTATGGCACTTTCATTCCCACGCTGCATAGCTTAAACTCTGTGCTTTTTATTGATTGCTTGTTGAGCATTTATTGAGCTTTAGGCGGTTCAAAATGAGGGAACTTCCATTGAATCCCAGAATTATCAAACTTCGTTAGTCCACCAACAAAACCGGTGGTTTACTTTGTTAATTACAGTACCTGACCTAACGAAATGTACCCTAAGAATTCGCCGCTATACTGACGCAGATCATTGTTCTACAATTCTGCCAACATTTTCTTGATCGAGTGATCGTATATGGCAGAATAAATCCCAATACTTTAAAAATATGAGATAAATTTTCCTCTGCGGAGGCAGGATAGATTACAAATAAATGATCAGTTTGAAATACACTGTAATAGTTGCTTCTAATTTTTACATTGATGCAATCTGATAATCATATATTATAAGCATCATTATCCCTTCTGAACCCAATGATAATTTCCGAAACAATTCAAAAAGGTCTTGTGCAAACCTACCGACTTTCGCTTTTATTGCTCAGTTTGATACTAATATTTGCAGCCACGCTCGTATCAGCCGAAGAATCTGCTCAGGCGCCTACATTTGCAGCCACGCTTTCATCAGCCGAAAAATCTGCTCAGGCACTTAAAATTGACAAATTACAGCAGCTTGGACTGCAAGCAAATGGCCTGGTCCGCGCCGCGCGTTCCCAAATCGACATTGCTGAGGCAAATGTCGTCAGCGCATCGGCTTTTCTTAATCCGAAAGTGACCGTCATAGCTGGGAATCATAAGCGCCGGCTACCTCTTGAAGTAACCGGGCCATCCGGCACTGTACGCGAAATATTGGTCAGCCAGCCGATTGAAAATCCTTTCCTGCGCTCCGCACGCATAGGCTCCGCTGAAGCACTCGTAGATGCCAGAGAAGCAAATCTGGACCAGGTGCGTGCTGACCTGGCTGCGCAATTACGCGTGCGAGCGTATGAAATGATTTTACGCCAGGAACAAGCGCAAATGGAAACCAGCATTTACGACCTGATGAAAGAAATTCAACGCCGCATCAAGGTAAGTGTTGACGTTGGGGAAACCGCCCGTTTTGAATTGATCAGAGCGGATACCGAAGTGCTGGGCGCTGAAAACCGTATGGAAGCTGCGCGATTAAATGCAGAACGCGCGCGCGTCGCATTGATACAACTGACAGCTGGCGCCTTGCAGAGCGGATTTGAAATTGATGCATCGTTAAGCGATCCAGTTGAATTCCCACCACTGGAAACCTTGCAGAAAGAAATAGCGCTGATCAACCCTGACATCCAACGCCTGGAAGCTGAGCAAAACAGTGCAGACCAACGCATTAGTCAAGAAAAAGCGTCTGTTCTGCCATCATTAAACATTCTGTTCAGTAATTTCCAGGACAAACAATTTACGTCCAACGCCGCGGGGGTCAACGTGGAAATTCCACTGTTTTATCGCCGCCGCGGTCAAATCGACAACGCTATTTATGATTCCGCCCGTATTCGTGACACATTGGAGTACCGCCGTTTTGAAATCAGCCAGCTGCTTGAATCCGCCTGGCAAGCCTTAAAAATCGCCAAGCGGCGAGTGGAAATGTTCGAAGGCGGCATTGTTACAGAAGCTGAATTGGCACTCAGTATTGCACAAACAGCCTACCGTCTTGGTGAGCGAGGTTTTATGGAAGTTCTGGATACTCAGCGCGTATTACGCGGTGTACTTGCAGATCTTTTACAAGCGCGCTTTGAACTACAATCAGCTGCCGCAGAAATAGACCGATTACGCGCCAATTATCCCGAGGAGCAACCCATCGAATGAAATTGTCAACTCGTCTTAACGTTTTCCTGCTGTTCATCGTTGTTTTTTCAGTAGCGTGCAGTAACGGTGAAGATTCCAATTCTGACCCTGAAAAATCTGAATCAAAAGAACCAACTAATGTCAACAGGATTACGCTTGTTCCCGAGATGGCGAAAGGTATCAAAGTGGATGAGATTAAGCTGGTCAAACTAGCAGATAAGATTCAGGTACCCAGCCAGATCAAGGTTGATGAGCAGAAATTGACTCGTGTAGGCGCCAATGTAACTGGGCGTATTGTTGAAGTAACTGCCAAACTGGGAGATAACGTTAATGCAGGCACGACTTTAGCCAAAATTTCTAGTCCTGAATTAACCAAGGCACAACTGGAATATCTTCGTGCACACTCGTTGACATTGCTCAATGAACGTGCCGCCAAACGCGCCAAATTGCTGTTGGATGCAGATGTTATTGGCGCGGCTGAATTGCAACGCCGTGAAGCCGAATTACAGGTATCCCGTGCCGAGTTAAGCGCTGCCAAGGATCAATTACGTTTGCTCGGCGTCTTTGATGAAGCGGTTAACGACCTGGTCAAGCGGGGACAGATTCTGCCTTCGGTCGCCATTACCGCAACTAAAGGCGGTACCGTTATTAGACGTAACGTCGTTACTGGTCAAGTAGTTCAACCATCAGACCAATTATTTAAAGTAGCGGACTTATCCACAGTATGGGCTGTCGGTGACGTACCAGAACATATCGCCAGTAATGTAACTGTTGGCCAGCATGTGGAAATCCAGGTTCCAGCACTGGGAAACATTAGCCTCGATGGTTTAATTGTTTATGTCGCCAGCACCGTCAACCCGCAGACACGGACTGTAACGGTGCGAACCGTGGTTGAAAACAGTAACCGAAAACTTAAACCGGCCATGCTGACAAGCATGCGCATCACTGAAACGGCGCAAAAACAAATTATCATACCCGAATCAGCGATAGTACGTGAGGCCAACAAGGATTATGTCTATATCGAGGAAGACACTAACGATTTTCTTCGGGTACCTGTAGAACTGGGGCCAGAGATCGGCAACCTGCGTCCTGTCATCGCAGGACTCTCAGTTGGGCAGCGCATCGTAATAGATGGCGCTTTTGATATCGATAACGAGCGCAAGCTCGAAGAACTGGAATAACCTCATGTTGTCATCAATTGTTCAAGCTATGCTTCGGCATCGGTTTATCGTCGTTGTCATATCACTAATACTGGTTGCTTTTGGCCTACGATCCGCAACACAACTTTCGATTGATGCATTTCCTGATGTCACCAATGTCCAGGTACAAGTCGCCACCAGAGCTTTAGGCCGTAGCCCGGAAGAAATAGAACGTTTGGTAACAGTGCCAGTGGAAATCGCCATGACAGGCCTGCCAGACCTTGTAGAAATGCGCTCTCTGAATAAAAGTGGCTTATCTATCATTACATTGGTTTTCACGGATAACACGGATGTTTATTTTGCCCGGCAACTGGTCATGGAGCGCCTTATTGGCGTCAGAAGCAGGCTACCCGCCGATGTTACGCCGGAGTTAGGACCCGTATCTACGGGCCTAGGCGAAATTTTTCAATATACACTTGATCATCCCAGTGATGGCGAGCGTGAGTTGTCCTATGAAGAATTGACAGAACGCCGTACTATTCAAGACTGGGTCGTTCGACCTATGCTGCGCTCCATCCAGGGTGTGGCAGAAATTAATTCCATGGGCGGCCACAAGAAACAATACCATGTACTAATCAACCCAGAAAGACTACGTCATTATGATCTGACACTGTCCCAGGTAGACATCGCTATTGCCAACAATAACGCCAATGCCAGCGGTAATATTCTGGCACTACATGCCGAGCAATATCTCGTTCGCACCATCGGACTGATCGGCACGCTTGAAAACGTCGAAAACATTGTACTCAAAGAATTCAATGGTATACCGGTATTTGTCCGTGATGTCGCAGAGGTAAAATTTGGCGCCGAGGTTCGGCAGGGTGCGCTTATCAAAGGGGGTTACACGGAATCCGCTGGCGGTATCGTAATGATGTTACGCGGAGGCAATGCCAAAGAAATCGTAACGCGCATTCAGGAAAGAGTTGCCGAGATCAATGAACGGAAACTACTGCCAGGCGACCTCCAGATCATTCCTTTTTATGACCGTTCCGACCTGGTAGATGCGGCCATATGGACAGTAAGCAAGGTTCTGATTGAAGGCATCATACTGGTTGTTATCATTCTTTTTGTCTTCCTGGGTGATGTTCGCTCCAGCCTGATTGTCGTGGCAACATTAATCATCGCGCCGCTCATCACCTTTATGATTATGAACCATCAAGGTATTTCAGCCAACCTGATGTCACTGGGCGGACTGGCCATTGCCATTGGGCTGATGGTCGACTCGACAGTTGTCGTGGTAGAAAATGTTTATCACCGTCTGGGGCATGCTGGTGACACATTTAAAGAAAAACTACAAGTCATACTCGATGCAGTCGTTGAAATCGGCACACCCCTCATTTTTGGTATTTCCGTTATTATTCTGGTGTTCTTGCCTTTGATGACACTGGAAGGTATGGAAGGCAAAACCTTCAGCCCGTTAGCCTTCACCATCGCGATTGCATTAGCTGTCTCATTAATCGTGTCATTAACCTTATCACCGGTACTCTGCGCGTACATCCTGAAAGGCGGCGCTGATCATGACACACCCGTTATTGCGTTTCTCAAGTCAAAATACCGTAATCTGTTGAACCGGGCTTTGGCCAACGAAATAACCACCATCCTGGTAGCTTCAGCCCTGCTGGGCCTGTCATTTATGCTTTTTCCGTTTCTGGGTAAATCCTTTATCCCTACCATGCAAGAAGGGGCGTTGACACCTGTCATTATTCGCGCCCCTTCCATCTCACTAGAAAAATCTGTCGAGATAGAAATCGAAGCCATGAAGCTGATCGCTGAGGTTCCCGGGGTACAAAGCGTGGTTGCCAAATTGGGCCGCGGCGAGTCACCAGCCGATCCCGCCGGGCCAAATGAATCTGATCCAATTATCGCTCTGGACCCCGACTCCGGCCGCACACAGGGTGAAGTGGATGCGGATATTCGAGAAGCATTATCGGTGCTGCCAGGCGTCAGCATCGTAATCTCACAACCCATTGCCCAGCGAGTAGACGAAATGGTCACGGGCGTGCGTTCACAAGTCGCCGTCAAAATTTTTGGCGACGACCTGGAAAGACTGCGCATACTGTCCGAACAACTGGCACGCATCATTAAGTCTGTAGATGGTGCAAGGGATATACGTATCGAACGCTTATCCGGCCAACAATCACTGACCATAGACATTGATCGCGATGCTATTGCCCGTTATGGCATAAATGTCGAGGATGTCAATGAACTGATAAGAACGGCTGTTGGAGGAAAGGAAATTACAACCGTATTTGAAGGAGAGCGCCGATTTTCCCTGATATTACGCTTCCCTATAGAATTTCGCGAGAACGTGGATGCCATCCGTGATCTGTTGCTGCGCATACCCGAGAAATTTTCCGGTTCAGAAGATGGCCTAGCACCCGGCGCCGCATTAATTCCATTGCATTCTGTAGCGGACATAAAAGTCATTGACGGGCCCGCACAAATTTCACGCGAATTTGCCAAACGCCGCGTCGTCGTTGGCGCCAATGTGCACGAACGCGACCTAGGTGGTTTCGTTGCTGAATTACAGGAACGAGTCGCACAGGAGGTGGAACTGCCCAATGGCTATTATTTCGAATGGGGCGGTCAGTTTGAAAATATGGAACGGGCCATGTCAACACTTTCCGTCATTGTTCCCATCACCGTTGCGGCTATTTTCTTCCTGCTGTTTATGCTGTTCAACTCAATCAAGCTTGCCGCGCTGATTATCCTGGTGCTCCCATTTGCCTCCATAGGCGGCATCATGGGTTTATTCATTACCGGAGAATATTTGTCGGTACCCGCTTC
>JAJFJI010000339.1 GCA_021774205.1 Nitrosomonas sp. | reverse complement strand
CGTATGAGGTTTGTTCTCATTAATACGAGAAAGGTTGGAGCGCGTCAGTTTTGCGCTGCCCAGGTGGTATAGACGATGCGCTTGCGTACTCACACTATCAACGATATCGCGTAAGCTGTTACGGCCTGACAATTGTGCCATTGCCATGGTTACAAACTGTGACCATCTGGATGCCGTGCGAAAAGCGCGACCTGAATGATGGCGATTTGCCAGGGCCTCGAATTCATGTCTCGGAACAAATTTTAGGATTTGTGAGAAGATCGTATTACAATGGGCCATGGTCTGATTCCTTTAGTTGGTTCAACAAGTTATGTGTAAGCTTATTATACCAATTATGGTCGAATCAGACCGCCATATCTGAGTATTAACGGGACAGCAGTGTAAAAAAATACAAATTAACTGGGATGTTGCCGCGTAAACTTTACAGGTTTTATGCAGATTAATTGCGCTAGTCAATGCCTTGCGCTTTTCTGACTTCGCGGTGAATATAGGCCAGGACATTTGGAAAACTGTCTTCGAAGGAATATCCCATCTCTTGCGCGTTGATCACGGCTTGCTCGACCAGTTGTTTACTGGAATAACCCGTCGTTAAAATGAGATAGTCGTAAGAACGCCACATGAGCTTGAAACCGGTAAAAGCACGCTGCGTTCCATCCGGCATCGGAATCATCCGGGTTTCTTCACTCAGATAATCCTCGGTTTCTGGTTCTGTAATGAAAAATCCCATGCTTTCAACATAAAGCAAAACAAATCACGAATGCAAATTTCACGTTTTCAGAAAAAACGCTTAATGCAACAGAACTCTTATTATATGAATTATCAAACTAGGTGCTTCAAATACGGCTTCAACTCTGGTTTTCTAATGCGTGCTTTCTTGATATAATTGTTCCAGTCCGGCATTGCATCAAATATGTTGTCCGTCAAGCCTCAAACAGAGAGGAAGTTTTAAGATGTTTAATTTTCACAACGTATTTTTTAAGACCAAGCTTTTGTCTGAAATACCGATTGCGCTAGTGGTTCACTTAAAGCTCGTCATGACTGCCCTCTTCCTGACCTGGATGCCATTTGTACAGTTGGCTAATGCCGAAACTCAACCACCAACAAACTGGGAAGCCTACGATGCTCAAGCACAGGCTTTGGCACCGACTGTCTCATTGCTCGCAGCAGAAATCACCCATGGAATGTGTCAACCGATCCATAGCTTATACGGTGAGTTGAATACTCCCATTGGCTCTAGTTTTAAACTGTACATCCTGGCTGAAATTGCTTCACAAATTCGTCAAAGTAGATTTATCAAACCTCGTGAAATTAATGAATACCAGCGCTATCCGCGTCGTCGCCTAACTTGGGATATGCCGATAATAATTGAGCAGAAATACAAATCCATACCAGGGGGACCGCTACTTTACGTGCCAGACGGTTCAATCTATACCCTCAGATATTTTGCCGAGCAGATGATACAACTTAGCGACAATACAGCTACCGACCATCTGCTATTCCTTGCTGGACGAAAGAATGTTGAACGGCGTATGGAGCTAAGTGGACATCATGACCCAGCACTTAACACACCACTCTTCGCCACGCGAGAGTTTGCCATCATCAAGTTTTTGTGGAGTGATGAACAACTGCAAGAGTACGAACAGGCATCCATGGAAGAACGCCGCGAACTCCTTGCTGCCGAACAACGCGGCTGGCCGGAATTGGAGACTTTCTTCGAGAAAAATGGTGATCAAATTGAGCCCGTGCGCGCAGAGCGCCTAGAATGGTTCGCTAATCGCTTAGACATGTGCAAGCTTATGGCGATAATTCACCAAATGGGACAGAGCCCTCGCTTACGTCCTTTATTGGAGGTTATCTCGCTGCAAGATCCAATTGATTTCGACCGGGAAAAATGGACTTACGTTGGTTACAAAGGTGGTTCAGAAATAGGGGTACAATCAGGCAACTGGTTAGTCCAACGCAACGACGGACGACTGTTCTTCTTTTCTGCGGCCTTTCTAGATCCATACCAGCCATTGGATCTCGCTAATATCATTCCATTACTGAAGGCTACGCCAGATATTCTTTTTGAAACACCGTAAATAGCCGAAGTAAACAATATTTAGAACACTAAACAACCACCAGCTAAAGCTGGTGGGTTAGAGACAATGACTAAAGTCAGGAGACGGGTCCAAAGACCCGTCTAATCCCCCGTCCTAAAAGGGGTCTGAAGTCCTACAGTACGGAAACATACGTTAAGCAGTAACTTGCTGATTTATTATAAGTTATAAGGATAAGAAATATAGCGCTAAATCTTATTATTTATGCCATTTAATGTTATTGAACCGGTATTAATGCTTAATAATCTATTTTTTAGCCACTAAAGCTGGTCTGATTTCCCTTAGCGTACGTTTCCGTACTGTAGGACTTCAGACCCCTTAACTTATTGATTATTAGCAGTGAAGGTTTGCAAAAATATCATTACGAGACAGGCCCTAAAACTAAAGTAAACAAAAACAAAATTTTTCTTGATAGACTTATTTTATTGGAAGTGCTTCAAACATACAGGAAAAAGTAAAAAACCCTCGTATAAACAAGGGGGACTACCATAACGGCGCATTTGATGCTGATTTGTATCCAGATTTCAAAAATGCGCAGAAATCCACTCATCCAAAGCACTTATGGCACTTTCCATCAATTCTTCAAATACGGCCAGGTCTGGCGCTCCGTTCATCCACTCAAAATCAAAAATCAACAGCGTATCGTCTGCACTCCCGCTATTTTCTTCATGCCAGAACAAACCTGTTATATTTTCAAAATCTGGTTCACCGGAAAGCCAGCTTGCTTTAAAAACTGGCTTTCCGGTGTATGTAATTGTCTCGGGCGTGATTTTCCATTGCTCTAAATTCATGTTTTAGCCTTGAACTGGTTCGGGTTGATCTCTATCCATATCTTGGTCAATTTCAGCTGTCGCTTCAAGCTCTGGATTGGGTTGCAGACTATGTATGCAATAATTTTCTGCGGCTCTTTGCGCGTGTGCGGATGCCGTAAAAATGGCCTTTTTATCTTCTTTTAATACTTTAAGTAATCAGCAGCAGAATATAATGTGAAGGAACGTATCTGTTCCTTTTTATAGCCCCCAACAGACGGGCATTTCCTTCACATTATTTCTTACAACGTATCAAGCCACGCGAGCACACTTTTGTCCTCCTTCCATGAGGGCCGTTTTGGTGAACCGAACGGATTTTCGAGGCGTTCAAGCGCTTTTCGTTTGGTTTTCAGATTGGCCTGCGCATAGTGGTTGGTGGTGTCGAGGCTGACATGCCCCAGCCAGCTTCTGATAACGGTGATGTCAACACCGGCCGCGACCAGATGCACCGCGGTCGCATGCCGGAAGCTGTGCGGTGTGACACGCTTTGATGCCAGGTTCGGCACGGTCTTGGCTGCCGCCTCAACATAATTTGCGAGTTTGAAGCGAACACCGGAGGCGCCGAGCGGCACACCGTAGCGATTGACGAAGATCGGTGCGTCATCGGTCCTGGGCTGCCGTTGAAGCAGCGTGCGTAGAAGCCGATACCGTTTCCGGCCACAGCGGGGCCAGCCGCTCTTTCTTCCCCTTGCCATAGAGACGCACACAAAAAAGGTGTCTACCATTAGATTTTGCAGGATGACAAGCTGCTGAACTTTAGGTTAGCATAATAACTGGACGGGGATGTGGCTCATGGTGTCAGCGGCTGGGATTCTGGTTCGCTAGACTTGAAATGCCGTCCTCGTCCTCCTGCATCATCCGGCGTGTCGTACGGGATGGTGCCGATCTTTTGATTGTGGCTCTGTATGTAGACGAGACCGACGGATGATTTTTGGTTTTGTCTTGAAAATGCGGAGATTCCATAGTCATGAATAATACCCCTCAAATTTGTGTCAGTGTTGATATTGGCTGTCGTCAACACAGCGTGGCAATTGGCTTGCCCAATGGCAATGTGCTGGATGAATTTGACATTCTCCATCGTCCGGAAGGGTTTAAACAATTCTTTGCACCTATTGAGCATCATTGCCGACAACATGGCAGTGAAGTCGCCGTAGCGATGGAAGGCTACAATGGCTATGCGCGACCTTTGGATAGCCTGGTGAAAGTACGTGGTTACCAACTTTATAACATCAACAATCTGAAACTGGCACGCTTTAAAGAAATCTTTCCGGCTGCAGCTAAGAATGATCGTATTGATGCCTGTAAAGGCTTGGAGCTATTCCAATTACGCGATCACCTGCCGTTGGCCAAGGATGTACTCCAGGAAGTCATGCCAACACCAGAAGAAAATGACATGCTCAAGCGTCTGAGTCGGCGCCGTCGCTCCCTAGTGAATGAAAAGAGTCGTTTGCAAGGCCGCCTACAGACTGATCATCACGCAGTTTGTCCCGGTTTGTTAGATATAACAAGAAATGCCGATAGTCTCTGGTTTTTACGTTTTATCGCCAGTGTTGATGAATTGACAAAATTGTCACGCCTGCATTTATCTACCCTAAATAAAATCCCCAGTATAGGCCGCAAATATGTGGCCATCATCAAGGCATGGCAACCCAATACATCCTTTAGCCATGAAGTGAAATGGGTGGGCGAGATGATCATTGCGGATGCGCAACGCATTTTGGCACTCAAGGCCGATATTAAAGCGCTCGAGTTACGTTGCAAAACATTAATGAATGACTCCAGGGCCGCACAATTAATTGATAGTGTTCCGGGTTTTGCTGTTATTTGTACTTCAGAGTTAGCCGGTGAAATTGGCACCATTGATCGATTTGCAAGCGAGCGCAGTCTGGCACTTTATTTAGGGATGGCTAATCTAGATAATAGTTCTGGAAAGCTTCGTGGTTCAAAGGCACCGAAGCATGTCAATAAACGAGCCAAGGGTGCAATGATGACCGCTGTAGATAAACATCGAAAGTGCGTACCTGAGTCACAACGTTACTATCAGAAGAAACGTACCGAAGGGAAGTCACACAATCAAGCTATTCGCGCACTCGGTCGA
>JAJFJI010000338.1 GCA_021774205.1 Nitrosomonas sp. | reverse complement strand
CATCATTGCCACTAAGGCGTGGGTCGCGCCAAATACGTGAGTCTTCAGTGAGTAGTTGGTTAAGCCGCACTTCAAGTGCGCGATGCAACATGCTAATCCATCCACCTTCAGGATCACTGGCTGTTTCGTTGTCCTTGTGTGCGTAACTAATGAAAACATCATAGTCAAAATCATTATTCATGGCTGAATCCTGTGTTGGCCATGAAGCTAATGGGTGTTCTAAGCATTGATGCACTCTCACTTAAGCTATTAATTACCAATCTCGGATTACTATCAAACCTTTCATCACCAAAGATACCATGATAGGAATATGTGTTGTCGTAAATAATTTACGATTGTCGGATTCACTCAAGCTATTGTTTAGACGATTGGTGCTTGCTATTCAGCAGTCAGTTCTCTGGGATCGATGCTTCAATAGTGTTAATTAATTACCCGCTTGTAACCGTCCATGTCACTATAACTAAGGATTTAACCTAAAATCCTCAGTTGGGTGGTGTTTAGCGTGCGTTGCTGTTTCTTTTTGGCAAGGCACAACGAGATGGTATAACTCGTTATTACAACGAATTGCAACGCAGTAAAAAAGAAACAACAGCGTGCTACAAGCATCATCGCGTTCCGCACCTTAAAGGTGAGTGTCATATAGAAAAATATTAGTCTTCTTTTCATGAGATTACTTATTACTGTAGCGGTCAACTGAGGATTTTAGGTTTAACCACCCAAAACAACCCGTGCATCAATTTCAGCGACCATTTTCTTGCGACATGGCAGTCAAGCTATGAAACCAACAATAGCGGTACTCTGGGGTATTTGGTGTGACAAAAGCCACTTGTTGTTGCTGATTCAGATTTAAATCTGCAGGCGGGTCGATAAACTTGAAAACACCCTGGAGATAATGTTGGGGCAGTATGCGCTGAGAGTAGTTCAGATTAATTGGCCAAGCGACATAGTTGGCCAAAGGCCAAAAATATTGATGTCCCGAATTACTAAAAAGAAGACGCCATTTTCATAGGTTATAAAGTGTCAGGCCATTTTCTGGACTTCAGCTTTACCATACGAAGGGTGACGAAATTTTATCCGTCCTTAATGATTCCGTGTTTTAAAGATGTTTAGTTATAATTATACAAGGTTAGGTCTTAATTACACCATCTTCCAATTCCACAACGCGATCGGCTATATCCAGAATGCGGTAATCATGTGTCACTAGCAGTATTGTCGTACCCAATTCCCTGGCTAATTGTTTAAGGATACTGACCGCCTCCTGTCCACTTTGTTTGTCCAGCGAAGCTGTTGGCTCGTCGGCAAGAACGATTTTAGGTTTTCTGACTAATGCCCGTGCGATGGAAACACGCTGACATTGTCCCCCCGACAGTTGGCCTGGTTTGTAATTTATCCGGTCACCAAGCCCTACCGATTTCAGCATTTCTGCCGCCCGGTCAAGCCGCTCTTTCTCAGGCATGCCGTCGAATAATTCAATCGCCATACTAACATTTTGCAATGCCGTAAGCGATTTAAGTAAGTTATGTTGTTGAAAAATATAACCGATTTGTCTACGAATAGTTACTTTTACCTGCTCGGTACTGTTTATTAATTGTTGATCAAGAACCTTTACGCTACCCTTTAAAGCATTACGCAGGCCGCCAATAACGGTTAACAAAGTCGTTTTGCCGGAACCGGACGGGCCGGTCATCAATACAATTTCACTTTTATGAATGGAAATTGACACATTTTTTAAAACGGGCTGCTCCAACTCACCGCTGCCAAAACTAAAATCCAGGTTACGAACGTCAATTAGCACTGACATCAAAACATATCCGCCGGATTCGCCGCTTTCAACTTACGTATCGCCAAAAGCCCTGCCATGGCACACATAGACAATATAAAAAAGAAAACCGTCATGACTTTATTGAAAGTCATGGGCATTGGCATAAACATTTGCGATTCAGCTAATTGGTATAACCCGACCGAGAGTAAGTACCCTGGCATAAACCCCAGCAGCGCCAGGAAAAAAGCAGACGCGAATACCACACGAACAAAATAACCATCTTGATAACCCATGGCTTTTAATGTCGCAAATTCATTCAGATGATTGGTAATATCCGTAAAGAGAATCTGATAAACAATTACCATCCCGACAACCAGACCCATAATCGTGCCAAAACCAAAAATAAATCCGATTGGTGCTGTATTCGCCCAGTAAAGCTTTTCATACTCAAGCAATTCTTCATAAGTAAAAATATTGACGAACATATTAAGCCGCTCGCCAAGCTCAGTTTGCACTTGCTTAATTGATGCGCCAGATTGGAGTCTAATTACACCCATGTCTATTTCGTCAGCACTTCTGCCTGGAAAAATACGCAAAAAATTTAAATCGCTGGTCACGACATTGCCATCCGCGGCAAAAGATACGCCCAACTGAAAAAGCCCGAGTATCGAAACTTTATAATCATTAATTTCAGTCACATTCCTCTCCTCTTCCAATAGTTGGCGAACTGGGCCAAATTCAGGGCGGGAATATTCATCAAATAAGACCGTATCTTTGCGTTGTAATTCACCACGCATATTTTTAACAGCTTCGACATTGAATAGTTGCGCATCCGGATCAAAACCATAAACCATCAGTGTTCTTTTGGTCTGCGTCTGAATATTTTTGAAAGGAGCCAAACCTAAATATAACGGCGCAACTTCTGCTACTGCCGGATGACCGAGTGTACGCATAATTTCACTGCGCTTAAAATGAACCGGGCGCCACATGGCCTCACTTTGTTTATGCATCAAAAATAAATCACCATTTAATTTTGTCGGTGCGGATGCCGCGCTGGAATAAAGGGAATCTTTGAATCCCAACTGCATGAATACCAAAACACAAGCAAATAAAACACCACAGATGGCAGCAATGAATTTGGTACGGTCGAGTATTAATTGGCGCCAGGCAAAACGCGCGGGAAAATGAACCCAATTAATGATTTTCATGGTGTAATACGAACATGAACCTGGCGGAAAATTTGATGTTGCAAAGCATTAACTGCTTCGGGTTCCAAAGTAAGCCGCACTTCAATGATCCGATTATCTATATCCGCTAACGGGTCTGTGTCGTTTAAATCGTTTTTTTTGACCTGAAATCCCAATTCCCTGACTTCAGCGCTATAGGTGCGTTTAAAACCTGACGCATTGATCTGTGCTTTTTGGCCCGTCTTGATGTTAGCCAAATCAGATTCATAGATTTCTGCAACCACATCCAGTTGTGTTAAGTCTGCCATTTCCAAAAGACCATTGTCCTGAATCCGTTCTCCTGGCCAGGTTAAAATTTTTAGAATAGTCCCACTAATTGGCGCATAAATAAAAGTATTTTCTAAGTCAGCTTCCAAAACCCGTTGTTCAGATTGCGCATTGATTATTTCAGCGGACAAACGTTTAAGATTCGCTTCCGATTGTTCAAATGCTAAACGCTTCGAATCCGCGAGCGAAATACTTGCGACAGATTTTTGCTTGAGCGATTGATAACGAAGATGTTCTTTTTCATTGAATGTAAGTGCGACTTCTTCCACAACCCGTTGTGCTTCCAGCACCTTAACATGCGTTTTGGCTGCTTCAACCTCCGCCAGTTTTTTGACATGATCTGAAAGCACCGCTAATTTTTCGCCTGACTTAACCTGATCGGCTTCCTGAAAAAAGAGTTGCGCAACTTTAGCGCCTTCAGGACCCGCATTATGGGAAACATTAATAACACGGGAACGTGGTTCGATACGCCCCAAAGCGCCAACTCCCTGGCTTCTTGCCTCGAAGCTATCATGAGTATCAGCAGATGTACCAGGACTGATCAAAAAGAAATTTATAACAACAAAGAAATAACAAAACTTCTGAGCAAACATCAAAAAAATTTTTTACCTTGATTTTGTGTAAAATACATCAATCAATCGAGTGAATAGCGCAAAATAATTTGCTGGAAACAATAATAACTTAGCAACTATTTTCCAGAAAATTCAACTAATTAATTTTTTTTCATGAAATTTCTTGCCTGTTTTAAACGTGTTCGCTTCGTATCAGCTGCAGTTATCTCAATGAGTTTTTGGTAGAAAAACGCCGCTTTAGTTTTTTCCCCCGCCAATTCGGCAGCGCGAGCCGCACCATACAGGCTATTAAAACGATTGGGGCTGCGCACCAGGGCAGCCTGGTATTGCGCCAGCGCTAACCGATAGTGACCGACGTCAAGTAACATGTCTGCAAATAACTCTTGAGCTGGCAATATCATTCCCGGAGAAACCGGATGTTTCTCCGTTGCGGTCTCCATCTCGGCAGCCCTGCGCATTTTTTCAAGTGCTTCCTGTTGCTCACCTTCATAATGCATCAACCATGCTTGCGCTGATAACCGTTGAATATCGATCTGCTTAGCCCAGTAGACAGATGTTTCCACGACACGGTCATGCAGGATTGTTAATTGATTAAGTGCCTGGTGTGCCACCAGTTCATTGGCGCTTCGTGCCGCACCGAGTGCGCGGGCAAAGTGCGTAATTGCTTCAATTGCAGGAAATTCATTCCATGGGTATTCATTCGGTATGCGAGGTTTTAGCATGGCTGCCTCAGCCCATTGCTGACGTTCCAGCGCAACTCGGGCAGGTACTGCGGCAAACGTATAAGCACTTGCAATATGGACTTGCGTTGACTTATCAAGCAAA
>JAJFJI010000337.1 GCA_021774205.1 Nitrosomonas sp. | reverse complement strand
CCCTCGGGCCGGCAAAGCAAGGTCGCGCGAATCGTTGCTCAAGACGGCGACCTACAGGAGGCCGTGGATGGTCAGTCCATCACGCTGACCCTGGAGGACGAGATCGACGTGAGCCGGGGCGACGTGATTGCCGCCGGATCTGCACCCCCGGGGACGGCCGACCAATTCCAGGTGACCATGATCTGGATGCACGAGGAGCACATGCTACCGGGCCGACCCTACCTGATGAAGATCGGGCCACGGATGCTCAACGCCAGCATCACCGATCTCCGCTATCGCGTTAATGTGAACACGATGGAGCACGTGGCGGCCAGGCAGCTCGAGCTCAACGAGATCGGCGTCTGCAACCTCAACACCGACCGACCCATTCCGTTCGACGCCTACGACGAGAACCGCGAGACCGGCGGTTTCATCTTCATCGATAAGCTGACCAATGACACGGTTGGCGCCGGGCTGATTCACTTCGCCCTGCGCCGTTCGGACAACGTTCACTGGCAAGCGCTCGATATCAACAAGCAAGTCCGCGCGTCGCAGAAGGGACAGAAGTCCTGCGTACTGTGGTTCACAGGCCTGTCAGGTGCCGGCAAGTCGACGATCACCAACCTGGTGGAAAAGCGGCTACTCACCCTGGGACGGCACACTTACACGCTCGATGGCGACAACGTCCGTCACGGTCTTAACAAGGACCTTGGATTCACTGAAGCAGATCGCGTCGAGAATATCCGGCGCGTTGCCGAGGTGTCGAAGCTGATGGTGGACGCCGGCCTGATCGTCCTGGCGTCGTTTATTTCACCATTTCGCGCGGAAAGACGTATGGCGCGTGAACTCCTAGATGATGGTGAGTTCCTCGAGGTCTACGTCGACACCTCGCTGGCCGAGGCGGAGAAGCGTGACCCGAAGGGGCTCTACCGCAAGGCCCGGCTGGGACAAATCAAGAACTTCACCGGCATCGATTCGCCGTATGAGCCGCCGGAGCACGCGGAACTAAGGCTAAACACGACGGACATGTCGGCCGAACAGGCCGCCGAGATGGTCATTGTCAAGCTCTCAGAGATGGGGCTGCTCAGCGGCTGATCGCAGTACGGTTGCTCAGTTGATACGCGAAAATAATTTAGGCAATGAATGAGACTATACCCTGAGATTTATAACGAATACAGAATTTCTATCTTAATTTTTTATATAAATTGGTCTTGACGATGGGGAGTACTATAAATTTGCCAAATCTGACGCACACAACCTTTAGGAAAGACTGAAAGTTCATGAAGCCGCGGTACTGTTGTTTGCTAAAGACCCGCATGTGTCGTTCACCAATAACAGAACTGAGCGGGATCTAAGAATGTCAAAGGTTAAACAAAAGGTTGCGGGCTGTTTCAGGACAAGCGAATATGCACATGCCTACTGCCGAATTTCAAGCTATCTGCAATCCATGGCCAGCAAGGGATATAACCCACTTATCGCGGCATTCAAATCGCATTGGCGGATGAAGCTCATAATGTATGGGGCGAGTAGAGTTTGTTTACCTCATACAAATATATCGACTATATTCGTGTAATCTTCAAGAAAGACTGAAGCGCTGCCATTAATAGAAACCATTGTCCCTGATACGTCGCTAGCAGTGGTTTGTAATGTGACGAGTTCTGTTTCAACCGTATCACCAACGTTTTGAAGAAATAGAGTTAAAACATCAGCATCTTCAAAATCGAGTATGTGATCAAAACCATCACCAATCAAACCAAAACCATCTCCAGCATTATATATAAATTCATCGCTTCCTGTTCCACCAAAGAGGCGATCTCCTTCTGCAACTAATTCATATAAAGCGTCACTTATTTCAAAGAGTGTACCATTATCTCCACCGCCTTTAATGATGTCATCGCCAGCGCCTGTAAATATCGAGTCATTACCACTTCCACCATCCACATTATCCATGGTGCGTAGAGCGCCACTTGTAGAAGAATAGACATCATCACCATTGCCTAGATCAGCATTTACTGTCGTAAAGCGGCCATCTGTAGTGTTAACGATGCTGGTTGCTATTAAAGCGTCATCGCCTTTTCCTAAAATGACAATATCATCGCCATCGCCAGAGTTAATATTATGAATATTTGACCAGACAGCGTTAATATTATCAAGATTTGGCAGGGGGCCAGACATATTTGTAGCGCTCGTGATTTCAATACGATCGTCACCATCACCGGTTAAATAATTTCCTCTTTTTACATCAAATATACGAAGCTCTACTGTCTCCGTTACGCCTGAGAAATCAATATCAGCATGAACAAAATTATCCGCGATAAACAAAATGGCGTTAACGCCGACGCCCTCTACTGTTATATTTTTAACTTTGTTCCAGCCATCGGCTTCAAATTTATAAGCCTCGTCTTCCGAAGAGGTGGTTATATAATCAGCTACTACGTCTCCACCAGCAGCAACCGTCGTTCCTGGGATAGTGTAGGGAGAGCTTAATACGCCTCCGGTTACATTTTCTGAGGTGAATGTTGATCCAAGGATTGCACCAACAGCAAGCTCGTTCGCGAGAAAAGTGTTATCAACAACGTAGTGAGATGCTTGACCATTGTTGCTAAAACCAACCGTTACAGTGTTATCCATTATTCGCTCCTTAAAGATAATATCTGAGACTTTACTTAATTAAGTATCGCTGTGAATTCAATAGAGTATAAAAAATAATTAGCATGTAAGTTCTATTAATTAAAATTATGATTATCTACATTTAGATCTATTAGGCTAAATGTAGAATTTATAATTTATTTTTCTGTACTATTCAATATTGGCATTTTTTCTCTTAACTTTAGTGAAACTTATAAAATAGATTCCATAGAAAAAAGCAACTTCAACGAGATCGTTTAAGAAAACACATACCTATAATTTTTTTAACCTATAATATCTTTTAGTTAGAATAGTTTTTTAAAAAATCACTGGAAGAAGAGCTGTTGGCAATCCCAGACAAGTTTCTGTACATTAAATATAACTATACGTTTCATAACTATTTAGTTAGTCTCAAAAAGAAAACAAATAGGCGCACAATGTGACGAGATTGTTGAGAAACATAAGAACAAGGGGAATATGCTGAGCGATCGGACATAACGCCATTAGTTTCAGGAGCTATTTGAAAGCGCGGAAATAATCCGGGATAAAGCGAGAACCTATAATATATCGATCCGTTTCTCGATGTCGAAAACGAAAAGAATAAGGATGGGGTAAAGGAAGACAAGCTGAAGTAGACTGGAAGCTGTATTGGCTGTCAAGCCACTGACAAACAATAAAAAAACACGTAATTTCGACGCAATCAGCACAAAAAGCCAAGGATTTAGATGCTTTTGGTGCTTCAAGCGAAAAAAGCCAAGGGAAATTATCAGGAAGGGAGCCGAAAATGACAGACAGCTATTTGGAATCAGACTAGCTCGATGAGTTCACTGCCTTTTGCAGGTGATCTTGGCGGTGCCCGAGTAGGTAAGGCGAGATGTTACAGTTTTATAATTTGTTGATCCCGTTATTTTTGAACCTCGCAAAATAATTTGGTGTAAATGTGCCAAAACTATGATTTTTTGTATTATAGGCTAAGAAACTATCTAATTTAGATAGTGAGTATTGTGAAAATGCTTTTGGGTGACCAATGACAACGAACTCCCCTCCTGAAAAATGCTCACAATAATGATCAAATGCATCAGCTAAAAATGATGATTTGTACCCATCGACAGAAACAACCGAGTGAGTTGGCATCAGTAACATTCGTAGTTTATCAAGAATCCCTGCTCCTGCCGCACTCCCATCGCCATAAGTCGTATGCAAACGACCCCCGAGCTTTTTTGCAACCAACAATTTCCAAAAAAAAAGTGCAGGCACCTTATAGGAAGAAATAGGCACCTCAAGAAACTTTCCATATTCACATTCTACGAGTGGATCATCTTCAAAATGATAGCTTAATTTATTTGGCATCCCACAGAAGTTGAAACAGTGAGTCTCAGAGTTAGACTTTCCATTAAAATACAAGGTACTATCGAGCCAAATCTTATTCTCTAACAATGCATTCTTAATCTTATCAAATGGCTGAATGCACCAACCTCCAGCACGATAGGCAAACACATGCTCAGCATCATCAACTACAGATACCAGCTGTTCTTTATACCGCCCCACTATGCTTTTCACATCCTTATCACAAAAAGATGCAAGCCTAAATCTGCTAGTATCCATCACCCACTCTCCATCCTTGAAAGAGCAATCCTCCCAATGTGGATGAATATGGAGTTGAATACTATGGCCTTCGCCGTAAAGCCTCTGAATATTATTTTTAATCACGTGAAACTCAGACTTGACCTTATCAGAAATATTCGAATATTCTTCCAATTTACAGAGATAACCAGCATCCACAAAGAATGTTGCCTTTACATCATAGCTATCAAGAATAGACAGCAGTGCCTCGACAGGCTCTATAATCGACTTTTGACATGACCCACTCCGACTGCCAAAATATAATTCGTAATCAAAGGTCAAAAAAACATTCATCATAGTTTAAATCTGTTTATCAGCATCAATGGTAATGTCAGAATGTAATAAAAAACAGACCTTGATTTCGTACAGCTTTTACGCCACTCTAAGTCTTTTCTAAATTTAATTTTCCCTTCTGTTTTTAGACGATTTCCTCCAATTATATGACCAACTGAAAAATCAGAATTATTAGAAATACGATCTTTAACCTCAGAGAGATTAAGCTCTAAAAAGTTTGATATTTCATCCAGTACACTATGTGGCTTCTCAATGAAATGCTCATAACATACCTTCATGATCATATACTTAGGCAGCAATCTGTATACCAACTCACCAACTATATTTATAATTGAGTAATACAAAATCGCACTAAAAGGAGAACGCGATGTTTGGACGTTCTTACCGAATGAGTGGATAACACCTCTTACATCACGTACCACATAAATAATTCTAAAATTCATTCGATTTAATTTTCTTAGTGCAAGCGCTCTCCCAATATATTTCGAAGAGTCAATGATATACGATTTACCAGAAATCTCGCATAAAGCCGCAAAAAGCGTCTCTTGGCAACCTATATAATTTTCTAGGTCTTTGCGAGGATATCGATTAAGCAAATGTTTTACTATAGAACCGTGTCTTTCAATATCACAATCTCGAGAATAAACATACCTTATAATGTCATGGCTAGAATAGTTGTTTTTTATAAACACCTTTGACCAAAACCCACATTCTGAAAGAGGATTGCCACACGAACAGTTCTTTCCTTTAATAATATGCTCGTTTAACTGGTGCAGTTCTCCAGCATTAAAAATATTTCGAGAGTTACCAAGAAATGTTGCTAATGCAGTGGTGCCACTACGACCAGCACCCATCAGGTAAATCACATTATTCACTTGTATTTCTATACCTAATAACTTTTGCTGGATTCCCACCAACGATTGCATAGTCAGGGATGTCTTTAGTGACAATTGAACCTGCGCCAATAATTGAGTGACCGCCAACATTCACTCCCGCAGTGATCACAACGTTTGCACCGATCCAAACATCATCTCCAATTTTTGTAGGCGCTGAGCTTTTTCCTTGCAGTGCGATTGGCTGTGTTAAATCACTGAAAATATGATTTCGCGTATAAATTTTGACGTTTGGCCCCATAATTACGTAAGAACCCAGCGACACATCTGCATGAATTAAGCAATGCTGGCCAAACTCAGAGAAGTCTCCCACGCGAATATTCGGTGAA